>NZ_JBNCAN010000034.1:0-39792 GCF_049808615.1 Halomonas sp. GXIMD04776
GGTGCCGGGGCCGCGGTGGTGGTCGCCGCCCGCCGCCGCGCCGCCCTGGAGGAGAGCGTCGCCATGATTCAGCAGCAGGGTGGCCGGGCCGCCGCCCTGGAGGCGGATCTCGCCGATCCAACCGGGCTGGATGAGGCGGCGCAGCAGGCCGCGGAACCCTTCGGGACCGTGACCATCCTGGTCAATGCCGCCGGCGTCAATCTGCGTCAACCCATCGACGAGGTCGATCTGGCCTCCTGGCAACTGACTCTGCAACTGCACCTGGGCACGCCGTTCTTCCTGTCCCGCGCCCTGGTGCCCGGCATGCGTGACAAGGCCTATGGGCGCATCATCAACCTGGCCTCGCTGCAGTCCCAGCGCGCCTTTGCCAACAGCGCCCCCTACGGCGCCGGCAAGGGCGGTATCGTGCAGCTGACCCGGGCCATGGCGGAGGCCTGGTCCCGGGATGGCATCAACGTCAATGCCATAGCGCCGGGCTTCTTTCCCACCGAGCTGACCGCGCCGGTGTTCGACGACCCGCACACCGCCGAGGCCATGGCGGCCAGGACCGCCATCGGCCGCAACGGCACTCTCGAGGACATCGCCGGGCCCACGGTGTTTCTGGCCTCGCCGGCGGCGGGTTATGTCACCGGCCAGACGCTGTTCGTCGATGGCGGCTTTACCGCGCGGTGAATGTCTACTGCTCTTGAACGAGGAACCGAACATGCAAGCACTTTTCTACACCGGCCCGGAACGCCTTGAAATACGCGAGGCGGAAGACGCTCCCTTGGCGGCTGGCGAGTCCCGGGTCAGGATTCTCGCCACCGGCATCTGCGGCTCCGATCTGCATGCCTTCCATGGCCACGATCCTCGCCGGGTGCCACCCTTGATCCTCGGCCACGAGGCCGCGGGGGAAGTCACCGAGGGCCCGTTGGCGGGCAAGCGCGTAACCATGAATCCGTTGATCGTCTGCGGGCGCTGCGACTACTGCCTGGGCGGACGCCAGAACCTGTGCAGCGATCGCACCATGATCGGCATGACCCGGCCGGGAAGTTTCGCCGAATCCCTGACCATTCCCGACCACTGCCTGATCGAGCTGCCCGATAGTCTGTCGCCGGTGGCGGCCGCCCTGACCGAGCCCGCCGCCACCGCGTTGCACGGCATCCAGCGTCTCGAACGCGTGCTGGCGAGACCCCTGGCGGAAGCCACGGTACTGGTGATCGGTGCCGGTGCCGTGGGGCTTCTGACGGGCCTGATGCTGCGTCAGCGCGGCGTGCGTCATTTGAGGTTGGCGGACACCAATCCGCTACGCCGCCAGACCGCCGAGCACGCCGGATTGGAAACCTTCGACCCCCGCGATGCGGGGCCTGAGGAGAACGGTGTCGAAGCGGTCTTCGACTGTGTCGGTGCCGGGGCCACCCGGGCCATGGCGACGCATGCGGTGCGTCCCGGGGGTGCCATCATGCACGTCGGGCTGCAGGACAATACCGGCGAGCTGGATGTGCGCACCCTGACCCTGCAGGAGATCGCCTTCCTGGGCGCCTATACCTATACCCCCATTGATCTGAGAGCCACGGTGGCGCTGCTTGACTCCGGGGCATTGGGAGGGCTTGAGTGGGTGGAAACCCGTCCCTTGAACGAAGGCGCCGGGGCCTTCGCCGATCTGGTGGCGGGTCGCACTGCCGCCGCCAAGATCGTGCTGGTGCCGTGAAATTGGAATAAGAGCTGGAGCCATGCTGCAAAGTGGCCGGCGGCGCAATCTGCGCCATCGTTGCGTACGCTGGCCGCGGTCTGGATCGTCTCGCGTTCGAGAGGAGTGAGGTTGCCGGCTCCGAATCGTTGGCTATGAGGTTATGGGATGTCGGGACTCATGAAATGAAAGCCTTGGGAGCGATTGCCTGTTCAGGAAAAGCCCTGAGCAGTTTCTTGTCGCTGGTGACGAGCGGTATGTCGAATCGCTGTGCAAGTGCCACGAACTCACAGTCATAGGCGGAGCAGCCGGTTTTTTCCGCCAGTACAAGCACGGAAAGCGAGTCCAGCTCATACTCGTTCCCTGTCAGGAGCTTTTCCGCTTGGCCTTGAATCTGATAGGCCGTGGCGAGTTCGAGTAGTCCTTTTCGCATATACAAGGCGAGGATGTTGCGTAATTCGCTGCGCCATAGCCTCGGCACCAACCATTGAGCGTCCTTTTTCAGCACACCCTCGACGGCTTCGGTATGTTCGGTAGGCAGGTACAAGTAGGCGATGGTGTTGGTATCGGCAACGATCATCGGCGACCGTCGTTCTTGGCGTCGGTGATGTCGGCTTCGCTCAGCAAGCGGTCAGTATGTACTTGCTGACGCAACTCACGAGCCTTGTCCAGGTGCTGCTCCGGCGTGGCGTTTGACGGGAGCAGGGCGCGCTCCAGATAGATGATCAGCTCGCTATTGATACTCCGCCGATGCAGTGTTGCGGAGGCCTTGAGCCGATCATAGAGCTCATCGGGGATGTTTTTTACGGTCAGGGATGCCATGGCGCTTGCTCTAGTATGCACGAGTGCGATGGTTTCATTTTGGTTTCAGTGTGGTTTCTCGTCAAGAATATGGCGATGCCTTGCGAGTGAAATAGGCCGCAAAAACTAGCGTTGACGGAGTCTGCCCACGACCAGCTGCGCCACTTCCATCAGCATCTCGTTGTCGATGGGGTGGGCCAGGTCCAGCGCCAGGCTGTGACGATAGAAGGGACTGAGGTCCAGGCCCACGCCCAGGCCGCGAATCTCGACCTCGCCCTGGCGTTCCCGGCGGGCGATGACGTCCTTTAAATGGTTATCCAGGTAGAACGTGTCGTTGGCCAGATTGGTAGCGGTGTCCATGGGGCAGCCGTCGGAGATGACAATCAGGATGCGGCGCTGTTCGTCGCGCCCGAGCATGCGGTTGCAGGCCCAGTCCACCGCCTCGCCGTCGATGCCTTCGCGGTAGAGATCGTGCTTGAGCAGGGCGCCGATGTTGCGGCGCACCCGCCGCCAGCGCTGGACGGCTTCCTTGAAGACCAGATAGCGCACTTCATTGAGGCGCCCCGGGTTTTTCGGGCGTCCCTGGCCCATCCACTCCTTCTGGGCGCGGCCCCCGTTCCAGGCATTGGTGGTGAAACCGAGAATTTCCGTGGTCACGCCGGCCATTTCCAGGGCTCGGGTCAACAGATCCAGAAGTATGGCGGTGGATTCGCTGTAGGCCTTCATTGAGCCGGAACAGTCGATCAGAAAGCTGACCATGCTGTTGGCCTGGGGCTTGTACTGCTCGAGTCGAAACAGGCGGCGCTCCGCAGGGGAGGTGATCAACTGAGCCAGGCGACGGCCGTCGATGTAGCCTTCTTCTTCGCCGAAACTCCAGCCGTCGCGTTCGACGTTGCTAAGATGCGCGGTAAATAGCTGCGCCAGGCGGCGAATATTGATGCCAAGCTCAGCAATCTCCCTGTCCAGGCGCTGGCGATATTCATCGAGTTTAGCCGGACGCACCAGATCGGAGGCTGCGTCCTCACGATCGTAAGCGGTGGTAAAAACGCGATAGCGCTGCTCCGCATCATCGAAGACCTTGCTGTGACCGGATAGTGCCGTGGTAAAGCCTTCGCCGCCTTCCTCGTCGAAATCGAGAAAGAGCGCAAAGCCTTCCAACTCCTCGTCATTTTCCTCATCGTCGTCACCGCCCAGTGCTTCTCTGGCCTCGGTGACTCTTTCCGAGGTCACTCGGGCAATATTGAGCGCGTGTTCGGCGAAGGCGGCCTGGTCCTGACGATGACGCCGTAGCCCGGCCAGATCCGCACCGATGATCGGCACCAGGCGCCCTCGGGTGGTTTCGATGAAATCGCCGGTCTCATCATCGAGCGGGCGTCCGGTAATGCGCGTCCAGCCGATCATGGCGATGGAAAAGATCAGCCGACCCACGACGCCTTCGGTCAGCCGAGACGTCTGAAAATCACGCGACCAGGCCTCGAAACGCTGATCCAGATTATGGGCCATGCCGGGCAGGCCCTTTGGCACCAGGGCCTCGACCCGCAATTGTTCCAGAAGCTCGAAGATCAGTCGCGCCACCGGGTCTTCCGGGCACAGCCGACGGTGCAGATCGATGTCGGAATGCATAAGACGCAGGGCAGTTGCATCCGCAACACCGCGATAGGCGGTGAAATCCAGATTGTCGTCATCCAGACGCAGATGAGGGGCGTGTATCGGCACTGGCTGGGCACGATGATGCAGGCGCTTGCCGCGATAATGCAGATCGCGCTCCCCGGTCATGGCCCGCAGAGAAGCGGCACACAGCTCCTCTATGTGCTGCTGGCGACGGGCCAGCTGCTGCGGAGTGGCCACTAAAACGTATCCTGGTTGTTCTGGTAGGACTCGTCGAGTTCTTCACCGAAACAGCGCTGATAGTATTCCGCCACGATGGGACGCTCGGCCTCGTCACACTTGTTCAAGAATGACAGGCGAAAGGCCCGCGACGGATTGCGAAAGATCTCGCAGTTCTCCGCCCAGGTGATCACCGTGCGCGGCGACATCAGGGTGGACAGGTCGCCGGCAGCAAAGCCCTTGCGGGTCAGATCCGCTACTTCGACCATCGAGTCGATCAGCTTGCGTCCTTTCTCGTTGTTCTTGCTGGGTACACGAGCCAGGGTGATCTTCACCTCCTCGTCGTGGGGCAGGTAGTCGAGCTTGGCGACGATGTTCCAGCGGTCGATCTGGGCGTGGTTGAGCACCTGGGTGCCGTGGTACATGCCGTCGAGATTGCCCAGACCGACGGTGTTGGCGGTGGCGAAAAGGCGGAAGTAGGGATGGGGATGAATCACCCGGTTCTGATCCAGTAAAGTGAAGTTGCCATCGCGCTCGAGAATGCGCTGGATGACGAACATCACGTCCGGCCGCCCGGCGTCGTATTCGTCGAAGATCAGCGCCACGGGTCGCTGCAGCGACCAGGGCACGATGCCTTCCTGGAATTCCGTGACCTGCAGGCCGTCGCGCACCACGATGGTGTCCTTGCCGACCAGATCGAGACGGCTGATATGGCCATCCAGATTGACTCGCAGGCAAGGCCAGTTCAATCGCGCCGCCACCTGTTCGATATGGGTCGATTTGCCGGTACCGTGAAGCCCCTGAACCATCACTCGACGGTTGCGGGTAAAGCCGGCGAGTATCGCCAAGGTCACATCCGGATTGAAGCGATAGGCGGTGTCGATTTCCGGGACATGGTCGCCGCGCTCGCTGAAAGTGGGCACCTCCAGGTCGCTGTCGATATCGAAGAGCGTGCGCACGGACTGCATCTTGTCGGGCTTGGCATGTTGAAGCTCGGTCACGTCGGATCTCCTCGGGGGCGTCTTGAAAGCGCTGTATTGTAGAGCGCTACCTTGAGTCTAGATGAAAGCGTGAAGCATGGATGCAATCATAGCTTTGTTTCTAAAAAACATGCAAATCGTATCGTTTTTTGAAACTATTTGACTGCAAAGGTTGGTTTTGGCTAATGAGAACCTGACGAATGAATGACTTTCTGATTATCGGTGGTGGTGTCATTGGCATGATGACGGCCTGGCAGCTGGCGGATGCGGGTTATGGCGTGACGCTGGTCGAACGCGGGCAGTGCGGTCGCGAGGCTTCCTGGGCTGGCGGCGGTATCGTCTCGCCGCTTTATCCCTGGCGTCATCCCGAGTCGATCTCGCGGTTGTCGCGCTGGTCCGAAGGCTATTATCCCGAGCTTGCCGAGCGTTTGCTCGCCGATACGGGGATCGATCCGGAATACCGCCAGAGGGGGCTGCTTTACTTACGTGTGGAGGATGAGGCCGAGGCCATGGAATGGGCGCAGCGACTGGACAAACCACTGGAGCGTGTCGATGCCCGTTTTTTGTATGAAAAGGAGCCGAATCTGGCAGCGGGCTTCAATGATGCGCTGTGGATGCCGACCCTGGGCAGCATCCGTAATCCCCGCCTGGGCCAGGCGCTGCGGGCCAAGCTGCAGTCACTTCCTCAAGTGACCCTTCGCGAACATGTGTCGGTCGAGCGGCTGAGTCGGAAGGATAGTGGTATCCAGGTAGATACCGGTGAAGGTCCGTTGACCGCGGGGAGGGTCATACTGTGTGGCGGTGCCTGGACCGGCCAGCTCTTGAAGACCCTCGGGCTGGATCTACCTATCCATCCGGTCAAGGGGCAGATGATGGTGTTCAAGACGCCACGCATGCCGGACGGGCGTTTGTTGATCGAGCGGGTGGTGCTGGCGGATGGACGTTATCTGATTCCGCGGGCCGATGGGCGCGTACTGATCGGCTCGACCCTGGAACACGCCGATTTCGACAAGACCCCGACGCAACAGGCGTACGCATCGCTCTATGAAAGCGCTGTCGCCATGCTGCCGGCCTTGGCAACCTGTGAAGTTGAACATCACTGGGCTGGGCTGCGCCCGGGATCTCCGGCCGGAGTGCCGTTCATCGGCGAGGTGCCGGGTGTGGAAGGGATGTTCGTCAATGCCGGGCATTATCGCAACGGGCTGGTGCTGGCCCCGGCGGCGACGCGTTTGCTGGTGGACCAGTTATTAGGACATGAACCGATCCTCGATCCAACACCCTATCGGTGGTGATCGGGGCTGGCCCAACAAGTGCCTTCTATCTGGTGCTAGGTGTTTTCAACGTGCCACGACTACCCTTATGAGATGAGGGCAGCATAGTGGCCGTGGGCCGCGAATGCCTATTTTCATGAATAACCACTTACACGCCAGGAGCACGCCATGAGTCAACTCGACGTCGATTTCCTCAAAGCCTTCAGCCAGGCCCTCAACGATCACGATATCGATGCCGTCATGTCGATGATGACCGATGACTGTGAATTTCATGCTATTGCCGGACCGGATCTGATGGGCAAGACATTCAAGGGCCAGGATGAAGTGCGCCAGGGGCTCGAGGGTGCCTGGAAGAATGCACCGGATGCGCAGTGGGTCGACGGTGAGCATTACGTGATCGGCGATCACGGCTTCTCCGAAACCACTTACAAGGGCACCACCACCGATGGCGTTCGTTCTGAAGCCCGTATGATCGACGCCTTCACCTTCCGCGACGGCAAGATCGCGGTGAAGAATGCATTCCGCAAGAATCGTCCGCCCCTCAATCAAGGCGCCTGATAAACCACGCTAAAGTAATCGTTGAATAAATCGTCGAACGAGATAAGCAGGCGTCGCTACGCTGCAAGGCGCACGGAGCGCAGAAGACGAGACATAACATTGGGTTAGGCGAGTTTTCTAGCACCGCGCAACGCAGCAATTCGGTCGCGTAGGCATTTATACAGTGATTACTTCAAGACATCCCTATTCTGAGGAGTCCGATCATGGATACAACAACACAGGCAAGCGCGGCCGGCGGCCGTAGCACCGCCCCTTCACAGCCATATGATCCGGCCTACGATCCTTTGAAGAGCGCGACCCCGGGCCAGGGGCGAGAATATGCGCCCACCTATTGGATCGGGACCGCGGGCGAGCCACCGGAGGACGATGGCCCCGTCACTCAGGACATGGATGTCGATGTCGTCATCATCGGCTCGGGTTTCACCGGATTGACTGCCGCTATCTTTCTAGCCCAGGAGCACGGCATCAAGGCGACGGTGCTGGAAGCCAACCGCTCCAGTTGGGGCTGTAGTACCCGCAACGGGGGGCAGGCGCAGTGTGCGTCGGGTCGCTTGAAGCGCTCTCAATGGATCGAGCGCTGGGGTCTGGACACTGCACTGAAGATGCACGCCGAATGTATCGACGGCATGAACACCTTCAAGGAGTTGATCAAGGATATCGACTGCGAGCCGCAGCACGGCGGCCATCTGTATCTGGCGCATCGCGACAAGGTCATGTCGAAGTTGGAAAAGGAGGCCAAGCTGCTGCGTGAGACATTCGATTACGATGCGCAGATACTCGATGCCGATACGGTCAAGCGTGACTGGGTAAACGATACCGAAGCCGCCGGTGCGATGCACGAGCCGGAAGGCATCGGCATTCATGCGGGTAAACTGGCCTTCGGTTATCACAGGAAAGCCCGGGCGCTCGGCGTCAAGATCCATCCGGCCAGTCCGGTTCAGGGATGGGAGACACGCAATGGCGTGCACTATCTGAAGACCCCGGGGGGCACCGTCAAGGCGCGTGCGGTAGGCATCGCCACCGGTGGTTATACGTCCCAGAGTCTGCATCCGGAGCTCAAGAATCGTCTGCTACCGATCCTCTCCAACTCGCTGGTCACGCGGCCACTGACGGAGCAGGAACTGGAGGCCTGTAATTTCAAGACCAAGCAGGTGATCACCGATACTCGGATATTGCGCCATTACTATCGCCGCTTGCCGGATAACCGGGTGCAGATTGGTAGTCGTAGCGCCATCTCGGGCAAGGACGCGCCGGCCAAGAAATTCGAGGATATGTTGATCCGTGATCTATACCGCAAGTTCCCGCCACTCGAAGGCATCCAGATCGATTATTCCTGGTGGGGGTGGGTTGATGTCAGCCACGACATGATGCCGCGCATCTATCAGCCCGACGCCAGTCAGACGATTTATTACGCCTTGGGTTATGGCGGTAATGGTGTGATGTATTCGGCCCAGGCCGGAAAGCGAATGGCACAATGGATTGCCGGTCAGGGACAGGAGCTTGACCTGCCGATCTTCAATTCGCGCCTGCCGTTCCCCAATCTGCGCGAGAAGGTCGAAGCCGAGGTGTTTGCGCCATTTCGTCGTATCGGCCAGCGCTTCCTGTATCGCTGGTACCATTTGCAGGACGAAGTGCTTTAAGCTGCGAGACGAAGCGCCTCAAGCTCGATCAAGTGATCCATGACCAAACCGGCTTTCCGAAAGGAAGCCGGTTTTTGTTGTTATTCACGGTTCAATGCGCTGGCTGAGCCTCACATCGTATCGGCAAGAATCGCCTGGGGGATCAGTCGCGCCAGCTGCTCGATTCCTCGTTCGATGCGCTCTTCCGCAATCGCCCCAAAGCCCAACCGGAAATATTCACCTTGAGGCTCATCGAAGAAGTGCAGATTGCCACGTTCGATGAGGATGCTCTGCTTGCGTGCCAGCTCTCGCAACAGGTTGCAATCCAGGCCAGCAGGCCCCTTCACCCAGAAGCTGGCACCGCCAAAGGCGGAGGGGGTCGAGGCGTGGGGCATGTGGGTGGCCAGTGCCTCGCCCATACATTGCCAGCGGCGGTGATAGACGCGATGGATCTGACGCAGCAGGGCATCGTGATAACCGCGATCGAGAAACAGCGCCACAGCGCGCTGGTTATTGGTCGGGGGATGGCGCAGCATCAATCGGCGCAGTGCTCTGGCTTCACGGATCAGAGTGGGTGGACCAACCATATAGCCCACTCGCAACCCCGGTGCGAGAGTCTTGGACAGGCTGCCGACATAGATGACCCGCTGATGCTTGTCCAGGCTCTTGAGAGCCGGGGTAGGGTTGTCGAGATAGTTGGTTTCGCTCTCGTAGTCGTCCTCGATGATCAGGAAGTTGTCCTGTTCCGCCATGTCGAGCAGCTCGCGCCGCCGCGTAAGCGGCATGGTGACCGTCGTGGGTGACTGATGGCTGGGAGTGACATAGATGAGATCGCAGGTGCTGATCTGCGCTTCCAGGCGCATGCCTTGTTCATCCACCGGCAGCAGCAGGATGTCATCGGTGAAGATCGAGGCGATGTTGTGCATGTCGACATAGCCAGGATTTTCCATGCCGAAACGGCGGCCCCGCTTGAGCAGCAGCATGCTGATGAGCCAGAGTGCCTGCTGGGCGCCCACCGTCACGAGGATTTCTTCGGGGGCTGCCCATACACCGCGTCTCGGCAGCAGGCGTGTGCGGATCTGCTTGATGAGCAAAGGGTCGTCATCGTTGAGATGATCCACCGCCCAGCTACGAATGGCCGGTACGCTCATGGAGTCGCGGCTACATTCTCGCCAGTGTTGAGTTGGAAAGAGTTCCGGGTCGATCTGACCGTAGATGAAGGGGTATTCGTAACACGGCCAGTCGTTGGGTTTGTTGATGGTTGCCTGGCGAGAAGGATGCATGGTCAAGAGCTCCTCCCAGGCCAGATGTTCGGCATCGATGTCGTTGAGGCGTTCAGGTCGCGCAGCATGCCCTTTTAGAATCTCGGGATTGACGAAATAACCGCTGCGGCTCTTGGCCATCAAGTAGCCGCTGTCGAGCAACTGCTCATAGACCACCATCACGGTATTGCGCGCAATACCCAGCTCCTGAGCCAGCTTGCGACTCGAAGGCAGGGCCTTGTTCACCGGAATATGGCCATCGAGGATGGCGCGGGCTATCTGCTCGCGCAGCTGTTGCTGCAGAGTGATCGTTAACGTGGGATCAAGATGAAAAAGCAGTTGGTTCATGATCGTCGCCCGAGAGCCGGTCGTGACGGCACCTCATTGTTAGTCAAAATACTGGTCTCCATTGTGCCATTGCTGACGCTGTCTGTAGGTCGGTTTGGTAAGAAATATGTCGCTTCAGCCGTTTTCTTGCATGTCTGCCCGTACGACTTAAGTCAAAGTTCCGCTTTTTGCCAGACAATGAACATGTTGAATTGCGGTGAATTATACAAACTGGCCCAAAACGAATCGACGAACTGGCCCTGTTGATGATCCCTGCGTCTGGAGGACAGTGGATGGCGTGGTGTCGGCGAGTGGTGACTGCATAGACAGACTTATCCGCTGCCGATGATCCGTCGTTTGGTGAAAAGTCGAAAATAAAGATGATTAAACGGCGATGGATAACGAATAAAGCCGCTATGACTATTCGATCCGTCAATAAGAAAAATGCCTAGTTTAGAGCTGTTTTTTCTCAGGATCGTATTTGCCAAGAAATAATGGTGCTTTTAAGCACCGTCTGGACAAAAACAACGTTGGGAGTATGTCATGAAGTCAACAAAACTGATGTTGCCTGCCGCCATTACCATCGCTGGTCTAGCGCTCAGCGGTAATGCACTGGCGCAGAACTGGAAGCTGGCGACCGGGGACGCTGCGGGGGGAACTCAGTATGAGCTTGCCACTAAGTTCGCCGAGTTGATCGAAGAAAAGACCGGTGGCGAGACCACGGCCGATATCTTCCCTAATAGTCAGTTGGGAAGCGAGCAGGATACCGTCAACAATGCCAGCATGGGGATGCTTGATCTATCGATAGTGGCGATCAACAACATCACTCCTTTCTCGCCCACTGTCGGGGTATTAACGCTGCCCTACGTCATCCAGAATGCCGAGGATGCCAAGAAGCTGACCCAAGGCGATATCGGCAAGCAACTGACCGAAAATACCATTCGTGATGCGGGTGTGCGTATCCTGGGCTGGGCCTACTCCGGCTGCCGCCGCCTGACCAACTCTGCCAAGGCCGTCGAAAAGCCCGCTGATCTCGACGGTTTGGTCATCCGCGTACCCAAGAACGAGATCATGATCGCTGCCTATCAGGCCTGGGGAATCAATCCCAACCCGCTGGCCTGGTCGGAAACCTTTACCGCCCTGCAGCAGGGGGTCGTCGATGGTCAGGACAACCCTTACATCACCATCGATGCCATGAAGTTCTACGAAGTGCAAGATCATGTCACCGACAGTTGTTACATCTTCTCTCTCGAGCCGCTGATCATGGGTGAAGGGCAGTTCCAGAGCCTGGATCCGGAGATGCAGGAAGCCGTACTCGCCGCCGGCCAAGAAGCCACCGAGCACAGCTACGATTATCTCATCGAAACCGAGGATTCCATCAAGAAGAAACTGGTCGATGAGCATGGCATGACCATCACCCAGCCTGCCAACGACGAGAAGGAGTGGATCGAACAGGCCACCCAGATCTGGCCGCAGTTCTACGACAGCATCGGCGGCAAGGAAAAACTCGATGAGGCGCTACAAGCCTTGGGCCGCGAACCAGCCCCTGCGGGATAATAGTCTGCAAGTAGGTAGCATGCAGCACATCCTGCACCGACCCTCTCGAGTCGGTGCAGGCCTCAGTTAGTCAAAACACTGGTCACCATTGCGCCATCGCTGATCCTGTCTGCAGGCCGTACCGGTAAGAAAAATGTCGCCTCGATCGTTTTTCTGTATGCCTATTCATGCTACTTAAGTCAAAAATTCGTCACCCGCCAGACAATGAACCTGTTGAATTACGGTGAATTTTACAAGCTGGACCAAAACGAACCGATGAACTGGCCCTGTTGATGATCCCTGCGTCTAGAGGACAGTGAATGACGTGGTGTCAGCGGATGGTGACTGTATAGCCAGGCATGTTCGCTGCCGATGGTCTATCGTTTAGTAGAAAGCCGATAATGAAGGTGACTAAACGGCAACGGATGACTAATAAAGCCACTATGACTATCGGTCCATTGCTCAAGAGAAATACCAAGGCTGAAGCTGTGTCTTCTAGGACCGTATTTACCCAGAAATGATGGTGTTTTATGACACCGTCTGGACAAAAACAACGTTGGGAGTATGTCATGAAATTAACAAAACTGATGTTGCCTGCCGCCATTTCCGTCGCCAGTCTTGCGCTGAGTGGCAATGTCTTGGCACAAACTTGGAAGATGGCTGTCGGCGACGCCGCCGGGGGGACTCAATATGAGCTCGCCACTAAATTCGCCGAGTTGATCGAAGAAAAGAGCGATGGCGATATCACGGTCGATATCTTCCCTAACGGCCAGTTGGGCAGCGAACAGGATACGGTCAACAACGCCAGCATGGGGCTGCTGGACCTGTCGATCCTGGCCATCAACAACATTACGCCGTTTTCTCCTACCGTGGGTGTGATGACCCTGCCTTATGTGATTCAGGACGCCGAGGATGCCAAGAAGCTCACTCAGGGCAAAATCGGCGATCAGATGACGGAAAACACCATTCGTGATGCGGGCGTGCGCATTCTCAGCTGGTCCTACGCCGGCTGTCGTCGCCTGACCAACTCCGAGAGGCCTATCGAAAAGCCCGAAGATCTCGAGGGTCTTGTCATTCGGGTGCCCAAGAACGAAATCATGATCGCCGCCTATCAGGCCTGGGGCGTCAACCCGAATCCCTTGGCCTGGACTGAAACCTTTACCGCTCTCCAGCAAGGCGTGGTCGATGGGCAGGACACTCCCTACATCACCATCGATGCCATGAAATTCTACGAGGTACAGAATCACGTTACCGACAGCTGCTACGTGTTCTTGCTCGAACCTCTGATCATGGGTGAAGGGCAGTTCCAGAGCCTAAGCCCCGAGATGCAGGAAGCCGTACTCGCCGCCGGCCAAGAAGCCACCGAGCACAGCTACGACTATCTCATCGAAACCGAGGACGCCATCAAGAAGAAACTGGTCGATGAGCATGGCATGACCATTACCCAGCCCGCCAATGATGAAAAAGAGTGGATCGAACAGGCCACCCAGGTCTGGCCACAGTTCTACGACAGCATCGGCGGCAAGGAAAAACTCGACGAGGCGCTACAAGCCTTGGGTCGTGAGCCAGCTCCTGCCGGATGATTCTTGGTAAGCATTCGCTATAAACCAAAGCCTGCACCGACTCTTAAAAGTCGGTGCAGGCGTCAGTGAGCAAGAAAGATCGGGATTGTCGATCCCGCCAAGCGCAGGGGCCACTCGTCATGAAGCGTATAACACTGCATGTTCTCAACAACCTGGAAAACTACATATGCCAGTTTCTCCTGGTCACGTTCGTCGTCATTCTCTTTGCGCAAATCGTGTTGAGAAACCTTTTCAGCTACTCACTGGCCTGGGGTGACGAGCTAGCGACCTATGCCTTTGTCTGGTTTGCCTATCTGGGGGCGGTTTACGCGGCGAAGATGGCAGCTCACAACCGGGTCACCTTCCAGTTCAAGTTCTTGCCCAAGTGGGTCGAGACCTTCTGCCTTCTTCTGACCGATGTCATCTGGATCGCATTCAATGCCGTATTCATCTACCTGAGCTACGACTTCGTCTTCAACAAGATGAATCTTTTCTGGAAATCCCAGACGCTCGGTGTGCCGATGAAGTATTTCTACCTGATCCTACCCATTGCCTTTCTGGCGATGACGTTTCGTATCATTCAAAACGACTATCTGAAATACGTGAAGAAGGTAAATCTGGTCGATCCTGAAACCGAGGAAGTGGAAAAGATGAAGCGCTCCAACCCTACGGATGACTCCCACAACAGCAAACAGGAGCGCTGAGCCATGACCGATACCATCATCGTCTACATTCTGTTCGGTGCTTTTCTGCTGTTACTGCTGCTGGGGGCTCCCATCACGGTCTCGCTGGGCGTGGCAGCGCTGATTACTTATCTTTCCATCGGCGAAAACCCCATGGCTTTCGTGCAGATGGCGTTCACCTCCGTGGGCTCCTTCCCCTTGATGGCATTACCCGCCTTCATTCTTGCAGGGGCGCTGATGGAGGCGGCGGGGATCTCGAAACGTCTGGTGGATATCGCCGAGGCCTTTGCCGGACCCGTCACCGGCGGTTTGGCCGCTGCTACCGTGTTTGCCTGTATGTTCTTCGGCGCCATTTCCGGTTCAGGACCGGCAACGACCGCCGCGGTCGGCATGCTGATGATCCCTGCCATGGCCAATCGAGGCTACGACCGCGCTTACGGCTCGGCGGTTACCGCCTCGTCCGGGGGGCTTGGCGTGGTCATTCCACCCTCCATTCCCATGGTCATCTTCGGTATTTCGGGTATGGGGCTGCAACCTCCGCCCGAGGCGGTGGCACTGCACGGCTCGTTCCAGACTCTGTCGATCCCTAAGCTGTTCATCGCCGGTATCTTCCCCGGTGTGGTCATCGCCACCTGCCTGCTGACCATCAACTATTTCATTTCGCGCAAGAAGGGCTATCGCGGCCTGACGGATCAATGGTCCTTCCCCCATATCCGCACGACGCTGCGTAAGGGCGTGTGGTCGATACTGGCACCGATCATCATCCTTGGCGGCATCTACACGGGGCTGTTCACGCCGACGGAATCGGCTATCGTGGCGATCGCCTATACTCTGGTGGTGGGTATCTTCCTGCACAAGGAACTCAAGTGGAAACCCGCCATGCGCACCCTGGAGACGACGACCTGGATCACCGGTCGGGTACTGCTGATCTTGTTCACCGCGACCGTCTTCGGCCGACTGCTGGTGGAACAGCGGGTGCCGGCGCACATCGC
Organism: Halomonas sp. GXIMD04776; assembly: GCF_049808615.1. Taxonomy (NCBI): domain Bacteria; kingdom Pseudomonadati; phylum Pseudomonadota; class Gammaproteobacteria; order Oceanospirillales; family Halomonadaceae; genus Halomonas; species Halomonas sp. GXIMD04776. Next base: position 15,088 of record NZ_JBNCAN010000034.1, read on the forward strand.
CGAGGCCATGCTGTCCTTCACCGACAACCTTTATCTGATCTGGGCGATGATCATCGTCTTCCTGTTATTCGTCGGCATGTTCATGGAGACCCTGGCGGCCATCATGATCCTGACGCCGGTGCTGTTGCCCATCATGTACATGCTGGGAGTGGACCCGGTACAGGTCGGCATCGTCGTGGTTTGCGCCCTGGCCATCGGCTTCCAGACGCCGCCCTTGGGGGAGAACCTGTTCGTGGCCTCCGGAATAGGGGGCGCCTCGATCGAGGAGATCTCGCTCAAGGCCTTGCCCTTTGCCGCCGGCTCGATATTTGCCGTGTTCATCATTGCCTACTTCCCCGAGATATCCTTGTGGTTGCCGAGGATGATGGGGTATTAGGAGTGGGCGTTGTTCGACTCGACGCCGGGCCAATCTGATGCTGTGAGGAGGGGACATGGAACATCGAATCGCGAGTATTCTCTGCTGTGTGGGGTTGCGTGGCGACTCTAATGGCGTGCTGGAGCAGTCGACACGACTGGCGTTGACCACCGGTGCCGAGTTGCATGTATTGCATGTGGTCAAGCCTTTGGCCGAGGACGTGATGAATACGCTCAAGGCCAATATTCGTAACCAGGAGTCACTGGAAGGCTTCATGCGTCAGCGTATCGACATGGCCCGGGAGCAACTGCAGACCAAGCTCGATGAGTTTTTCCAGCATCATCCCGACGATCAGCAGGCACTAGCCTCACGTGTCGTCAGTCTCGAGGTACTCGAAGGCTATCCGGCCTCCGTAATCAATGAGGTCGCGGCGAAGCAGTCGCATGATTTCATCGTGATTGCAGCCAACAAGCACGGCCTGACGGCTTCTTACGCAGGCAAAGTGGCCAAGGGCGTGCTAAAGCGTTCGCATATTCCTGTGATCGTGGTGCCGGGGCCAGCATAACGAAGAAAGCGCAGAAAAAGAGTGAAGACAGGGTGAGGCCAGGCGCCGAGCGTCGCACCTCCAAGGCACTCCCTGACACGTTCAAGAAGTACTGACCGGTCGGTTTGGATACCGGCCGGTGATTTTATTGCAAAAGGTGATGTCATGGCTCAGCAAGATCCTAATTCTCAGCCCGAGAACGCGCTGAAGAAACATTTTCATCGCGTCGGGGGGCATCGTGCCGAGCGTATCTCCGAGCTCACGCCTGGGGTGCTGGTATGCGTGACCATCGCCTTGGCGACGACTTTCATCGCCGATCACTATGGTGGCCCGGTGATGCTCTATGCGCTGTTGTTCGGCATGTCGCTGCACTTTTTGTCCGAGGAAGGGCGTTGTCTGGCTGGCGTGGAATTCGCTTCGCGGACCATTCTGCGTATCGGTGTTGCCTTGCTTGGGGTACGTATCACCGTCGAACAGATCAGCGAGCTTGGGCTTGGTCCTATCGTCACGGTGATCGTCGGGGTCACTTCGACGATATTGGTAGGTTATGCGGTGGCCAGGATGCTTGGGTTACCCAAGGACTTAGGACTGCTTACCGGAGGCTCCGTGGCAATCTGCGGCGCTTCCGCGGCTCTGGCGCTCTCCGCGGCCATGCCGCGCCACGAGAATCACGAACGCAATACGATTCTTACGGTGGTAGCGGTAACCGCACTTTCCACGATGGCGATGGTGATCTATCCGCTGTTCGTCAGCGTGCTGGGCTTGAGTGATGATCAGGCCGGGATCTTCCTGGGCGGCACCATCCATGATGTGGCCCAGGTAGTGGGGGCGGGCTACATCATTTCACAGCATACCGGTGATGTGTCCACCTTCGTCAAACTGCTGCGCGTGGCCATGCTGGTACCGGCGGTGATGTGCTTTATCTTTATCTATCGTCAGCAGCGCCAGTCGGAAAATGCAGCAGGCGGCAAAGTGCCCATGCTGCCGACTTTCCTGGTTGGCTTCATCGTCATAGTGATTATCAATAGCTTCGGCGTTATCCCGCAGTTCGCCGTCGATGGGCTGACCGATCTATCGCGCTGGTGTCTGGTCACAGCGATTGCGGGTCTTGGGATAAAGACATCCTTCCAGAAACTCGCCGTCGTCGGCTGGAAACCAATCATCCTGATGGTGATCGAGACGCTCTTCCTGCTGGCACTGGTATTGGGCTTCATCTTCATCGGTGGCGTAGGAAGCTGAATGGAACGATAAGGATGGTATGAAAAAACCGCTGCCGGTCATTCCGACAGCGGTTTTTTTTGATAAAGGCCAGGGGTGGGATTATCCCATCACCAACTGGCTGGCCAGCATCCCACCCCCGATCAATAGCAGGAACAGGATCAGTGCCAGCACGAAGGGCTTGATTCCCAGGGCCTTGAGCTTCTCGATACGGGTTTCGAAACCCAGCGCTGCCATGGCCATGGTCAAGGCGATTTGCCCAGCCACTACTAGCCCCTGATGCAACGGAGCAGGTAGTGTGATGTAGCTGTTGGCAACCACCACGGCCAGAAAACCGAAAGCGAACCAAGGGATGACCAGGCCGCCGTTGGCGGTCATGGTGCCATCGCCTTGTGTCTCCGACTGGTTCCGCCGCATCCACCACTGCCCGATGATCAGCAGAAAGGGGACCAGCAACATGACGCGAACCAGCTTGACGATCACCGCGTTGGCCAGAGCCTGGCTACCTACTGCATCGCCGGCAGCCACCACCTGTGCGACTTCGTGAATCGTCGCGCCTATATAGATACCGAAAAGCCCTTCTTCCATGCCGCTGAAAGAGTAGAGCAGTGGATAGACAAGCATCGCCATGGAGCCGAACAGCACGACCGTGGCCACTGCCATGGAGGTAGCGGCAGGCCGTGAACGGATGGTAGTTTCCGTGGCGAGTACGGCAGCGGCCCCGCAGATGGCACTTCCGGCGCTGGTCAGCAGGGTGGTTTCGCTGTCCATACCCAGCAGGCGGGTACCAATCCAGTAACCGGCAAACAAGACGCTGACGATGACCAGAGTATCCAATACCAGTACCTTGGGGCCCAGACCAATGACCTGCTGCAGGGTCAGCGACAGACCGAACAGAACGATGCCGCTACGCAGCAGCCAGCGCGTGGCGAACTTGAGCCCAGGCCCAGAGCTTGAGGCGAGCCGTGCAGCGCCAGGCAGATTGCCGACGACGAGCCCCAGTAGTAGTGCGAACACCAGGGGGCTGATGCCGGTATCGGCAAGGCCAGGGATCAGGGTGAGGCCGAAACCGGCCAGCGTCAGCGCAATACAGATCGATAAACCTTGCCACATGGTGCCGTCTCCTTTTTGGTGGGTAGTGGTGACGAGGCTAAGGGCAAAAGCGCAAATCGATTAGCATGTAATAACGATATGCCAGTTCGGAAAAAACGATATGAACTCCAGCGTGACGTTGCGTCAGCTTCAGGTATTCGTGGCGGTCGCCCGTGGCGGCGCGGTCATTGCCGCCGCTCAGGACGTGCATCTTTCTCAGTCGGCCACCAGTCAGGCATTGGCGGACCTGGAGCGTCATCTCGACGTGGCGTTGTTCGACCGTCTCGGTCGACGTCTTTGGCTCAACGATGTGGGGCGGCGCCTGCTGCCTCGCGCCGAGCGCATGCTCGACGAGCTTGCTCAATTCATCGATGCCGCCAAGGAGCCTGAAGGGGTATTGCAGGGCACGCTCAGGGTAGCGGCCAGCGCGACGATAGGCACCTATCTATTGCCGACACTGGCAGGCCACTTCAGCGAACGCCATCCTCAGGTCGATCTGCAATTGCGGCTGCGAAATACCGGCGAGGTCGTGGACGATATCCTGCGTTTCAATGCGGATCTGGGATTGATCGAGGGACAATGCAGCGAGGCGCGGCTGACCAGCCAGCCTTGGCGCCAGGATGAAATGGTACTGGTCTGTGCGCCACACCATCCCTTGGCCAACAATGAGTATCTGGATGATGCAGCATTGCAGCAGGCGCAGTGGATTCTACGCGAACGTGGTTCGGGTACCCGGGCGATATTCGAGGCGGCGGTGCGGCATCATGTCGAGCGTCTGCGGGTGCGCATGGAACTCAGCCAGCATGAAGCGATCAAGCAGGCCGTACGGGCCGGGCTTGGCCTGGGGTGTCTGTCGCGGTTGAGTGTCGCCGGCGAACTAAGGCGCAAGGAACTGATTGCCCTCGAGAGCGACCTGGTCCTGCGCCGTACTTTTTCGCTGGTATGGCACCCGGAGCGCTACCGCAGTCCCTTATGGCAGGCCTTCAAGGTATTTCTGCTGGAAGCAGACTGATTCGTTTGGTTTTGCGCGGGCTCCCAGGGGCTCTTACCAAGGACCATGCAGCAACAGGGCAATCACCGCGAAATGCGCCGGGTACCAGGCCAGCCATACCTTGCGCGGCATGATGGCGCCGGGACTGATTTGCGGTACGCGGCTGGCCTCGCCTGCTGCCAGCAGCAGGATGAGCAGGGTGGTCATGACGGTAAAGGACTTGGCCATGTCGGAGCTGTTCATCAGACCGGCAACAAGCAATACCGGGAGGCTAGCCGCGACCATCAGCAGGTGCTCCGAAAAGGAATCCGTGCGTTGCGTCAATGCCTGCAGCGCGAACATGTAAAAGGGAATCAGCAATAAACCATAATGACCATACTCAAGCCATGGACTGAATAGCCACCAGGCGAGTAACGACACGCCCAGCAACAAGGGGCGTTGCAAGGGAGCGTCCTGATCGACACCGGGACGACGTGCGAGATCACGTAACCACGTACCCCAACACAAACCCAGCGCCAGCGTAAAACAGATGTTTAATTGAAAGCCGTCTCGCGGCATGGTCATGTAGGGGAGTTGGGCGATCAACCCGATGATCAGAATGCGTCTGGCATAGCGAAACGGATTTCGTGTATTGAAAAGGCCATGCCAGGCCACCATGCCGGCAAATAGCGGAAAGGCGATGCGCCCGATGGAGGAACTGGCCCAGCCCACATCCCAGCTATCCGGTAACAGATAGCGAGTGACGTGATCCACGGTCATGGTGATCAGCGCGAGCCACTGCCCCCAGGCGGTCCAGGCCGAGGAGGGGCGTAGCGTCTGCTGCAATGGCGTGGCCGGGGATGGCGATGACATCTTGGTCTCCGTTGTGCCGCCAACGGATGTATAGTCCGTTAGAGAGTGATAATCGCGGTACGATAGCGATCATCGACAAAAATCTCCAGCGCTTGACAAATAGCCACAGTGTTCAACGACACGTTGCCGGCGTTATCGTGCAGGAGTGACATGAGGCGTTGCATGCGAGGTGGCGTCGAGAAGATCCAAAAGCGATAATTGTTCTTTGTCTATTTCAAGGAGGAAGAGTATGCGCATTGGCCTGCTGCAATGCGACGACGTGGCAGAAGAGCTTCAGCCCCGACACGGCAACTATCCCGAAATGTTTGAGCGCTTGTTTACTGGGGTCGATCCGACGCTGGAGTTTAGTGTGTGGCGCTGTCATGAGGGCGAGATACCGTCGGATGTCGATGCCGTGGATGCCTGGCTGACGACCGGTTCCAAGCATGGCGTCAATGACGGTGACGAATGGATCGACGAACTCTGCGGTTTCGTTCGTGATCTCTGGAAAGCGGGTAAGCCGTTGGTCGGTATCTGCTTCGGACATCAGCTGATTGCCAAGGCCCTAAATGGCGAGGTGGTCAAGAGCGAGCGCGGCTGGGGCGTAGGCATGTCCTTCAATCGCCTTACCCAGCGTGCCGAATGGATGGACCCTTGGCAGGAAGGGCTCGATTTGGTGGTCAGTCATCAGGATCAGGTCTCGCGTTTACCCGACGGGGCCGTGGTACTGGCCGAAAGCGATTTCTGCCCGTTCTATGTGATGCAGGTCGGTGAAACCTTTCTTGGGGTGCAGGGCCATCCAGAATTCGCCAAGGCCTATTCGGCGGATCTGATGGAGCTGCGATGCGGCACCATCCCCGGTAATCGCGTGCGCGAAGGTTTGGCTTCGCTCAACGCCCCCGTCGACGATCAATTGATGGTGCGCTGGGCGCTCAACTTCATGCGGCGGGCAATGCGTACCGACACGTCAGGCGCTTGAAGTCCAAGGATCAATTCTGGTGAACGTGCCTTCCACCTGCCCAGACCTCATCGATCCTCCAGTCCTCGGCGGCAAGCACCAGCAGATCAGCGTCGCCGTTTTTCTCCAGGCGCCCCTTGTGAGGTAAGCCTAAGGCATCGGCGGCGTTGCGCGAGGCAGAGGGCAGCGCCTGCTCAAGCGGCATGTTCAGATCATTGACGCACTGTCCCAGCGTCTCGAACAGACTTGCCAGGCGCCCGGGCTCTAGACCGATGAAGCGACCCTTGTTATCGAAACGTGGCAGCGAGGCATTGGCATCCGAGGACAGGCTCACTCGGCCCAAGTCCAGGCGGGCGTGCCGGGCGCGATCAACCGCTTCTGCCGCCGGTACTTCACCATCGGCGAGTAGCTCTGGGGTGGTGCTGGTGGTGAAGTCGATGCGCCCGCCCTCGCGCACGAAGCGCAAGCCATCCTCGAACAGCGTGGCGGTCCGATTGATATGGGTGGGGTAGAACTGCCCCAGGGGGATCTCGCTATGGCGGGCGACGTCTCGCAACGGCTCGAGCAGTGTCTTGCCATCGCCGACATGCACGAAGACGATGCCGGCTTTGCCCGCCAGCATGCCGGCGGTGCGTGCCTCGGAGGCCAGTCGGGTGAGTTCTTGCCAACTCGGCTGCGAGCCGCGATGGTCGCTGATCGCAACTTCACCCACGCCAATGAACTCGGGGATGAATAGGATGTCGCTATTGACGGCGCCGGTCAGTGTCGCCGGGGGCAACTGGTAGGAGCCGGTATAGGCATAGGTGGTAAGGCCTGACGCGGCCAATTCCCGGGCCTTGCCCAGCAGATTGGCCGGGGTTCGGGTCAGGGCGTCGGTGCCCAGCGCGCCCACCAGCGTGGTCACGCCTGAGGCTAGCGCATCTTCGAGGGTCAGTTCAGCGGTGCGGGTGCCGAAGCCACCCTCGCCGCCGCCGCCGATGAAGTGCACCAGCGGATCGACCAGCCCGGGAATCACCCGTCGTCCCTCGAGATCGATCTCCTTGACCTGAGGGCCATTGGCCAGTGTTTGACCGGCCGATGCGATGGCGGCGATACGTCGATCGGCGATCAACAGATCGCTCAAGCCACGCGGTTCCGGCGCATAAAGTTGTGCATTACGCAGTAGCGTGAGCATCGAGCCTCCTTGTAGCGAGGAAAAAACCGCCATCGCCGGTCAGCGATGGCGGCTGTGACCCCTAATGACCTTGTCGCTTATAGTTTTACATCGTAAGAGAAGTATTCCTTCATGATCTCGTCATAGGTGCCGTTCTTCTTGAGGGTTGCGAGTGCTTCGTTGAACATCTGCGCCAGTTCCTTGTCGCGCTTGCGAAAGGCCACTCCCACGCCCTTGCCGAAGTACTTCTCGGGTTCCTTGATGAAATCACTGATACGCTTGAATTCGCTATTGTCGGTGTCGATATCGATGGCCGCTTCGGCAATCGGGTAATCCATGAAGGTTAGATCGAGGCGGCTGGTCTGCATGTCGGCGATAACGTCGCCGGCACTGGCGTAGCGACGAATCTCCAGCACATCGCCATAGAGGTCGGTCACGTAGTTGTCCTGAAGAGTGGCGCGTTGCACGCCGACGGTCAGCCCCTTGAGGCTCTCCTTGTCGCCGATATCGATGTCACGGCCCTTTGGGGTGATCCAGGCACTCGGCGTGGTGTAGTAGGGCTCAGAGAACAGTACCTGCTGGGCACGCTCTTCGGTGATGGCCATCGATGACATGATGGCGTCGTACTTGCGCGCTAGTAGCCCGGGGATAATGCCATCCCAGGCTTGTTCGACCCAACTGCACTGGATATCGAGTTCTGCACAGACCGCATTACCCAGATCAATCTCGAAGCCGGTCAGTTCGCCATCGGGCGTTCTTTATTCGAAGGGTTCGTAAGGAACATCGACGGCCAGGCGTACCTCGTCGTAGTCCCGGGCGTAAGTAGTGCCGGATACGAGCGAGACGCCCAGAGCGACAAGCGTGGCAGTGAGCAGTAACCGAGGAGTTTGCATGAGACTTCCTATTGAGTAGTTGCTGGGTGGTAGCCGTTAAAGTAAAACACCGCAAACCAGGGGCTCGCGGTGTTTTTTTGTCATCGAAAAATTACGGAAGCATCACTTGGCGTTGTCTTCGAAATACTTCTGACGAATCTCGTCGTAGGTGCCGTTATCCTTCAGCGTGGCCAGGGCCTCGTTGAATTTCTTGGCCAGCTCCTCGTCACGCTTGCGGAAGGCGATGCCGAAGCCGTCACCGAAGTACTCCTTGGGCTCGGTGATCATCTCACCGACTACCTTGTACTCGTTGTCTTCGCTGTCCAGCAGCGTGGACTTGCCGACCGGGAAGTCGAGGAAGACGATGTCGAGACGACCGGCTTCCATGTCCAGCACCATATCGTCGGCGGTGGCATAACGGTTGATGTCGGCGACGTCGCCGTACATGTCGCTGGCGTAATTGTCCTGCAGGGTGCCACGCTGCACACCGATGTTCTTGTCCGTCAACGCCTCTTCGCTTGGATCGCTGATGTCACTATCACCGGGGACGAACCAGGCGGAAGGGGGCGTGAAGTAGGGATCGGAGAACAGCACTTGCTCACGACGGTCGTCGTTGATGGTCATGGAGGACATGATGGCATCGTACTTGCGCGACATCAGGCCGGGGATGATGCCGTCCCAGCCTTGCACGACCCATTCGCACTCAATGCCGATCTCGGCACACAGGGCATTGCCCAGGTCGATGTCGAAACCGGTCAATTCGCCGTCCGGCGTACGGTATTCCATGGGTTCGTAGGGCACATCGACGCCGAAGCGTACTGTGTCATAGTCGCGAGCCTGAGCGGTGCCGGCCAGCATGGCGGCGCTCAACAGAGTAACGGTCAGCAGTTTTTTCATGAAATCAGTATCCCTTTTGTTTGTTTTACGCACGTAACGCCGAAGATGATTACAAAACCACATTAGCGCAGCGTGCCGCTTGGTGATAGGGGGGCAACCCCCTGATTGAACCTGTTTTCCAACGCTCGTTTGACGCTTTAACCGAGATCAATTCTGGGGCCGAAGATGAACCAGCATGCGTTTCTCCAGATAGCGGAACAGGTAAAGAATGGCGAAGGTCAGGCACAGGTAGAGGGCCGCGACGAACAGGAAGGCATCGAACGGAGCATAGAAGCGCGCATATACCAGACGCGCGGCACCGGTCAAATCCATGATCGTCACCACGCTTGCAATGGCACTGGCATGCAGCATGAAGATGACCTCATTACCATAGGCCGGCAGGGCACGGCGAAAGGCGCTGGGCAGGATAATGCGGCGCATCATCAGGCTTTTCGACATGCCATAGGCGCGCGCCGCCTCGATCTCGCCTTTGGAAGTTGCCTTGATCGCCCCATGGAAGATCTCGGTAGTATAGGCCACGGTGTTCAATGTGAAGGCGATCAGCGCCGGATAGAAGGGCTCCTCGAGGATGACCCACAGCCAAGTATCCTGAATGCCCTCGATGAAGACCACGCCGTAGTAAATGATATAGAGCTGGATCAGCAGCGGCGTACCGCGAAACACGTAGGTGTAGAAGAAGATCGGCATCTTGATCCACTTGCGTTTCGAGCCGCGGGCGATGGAAAGGGGCACGGCGATCAGCAGGCCGATGACCAGGGACAGGAACACCAGCTGCACCGTGGTGACCAGGCCCTCGCCGTAGTAGCCGAGGGTCCGTGCCGTGAAGATGCTGTTGTCGGCCAGCAGTTGAGTGAACCAGGTGCTTAGTTGTTCCATTCGTCCGCCTCCCCGAATCCGACGTTGTAGCGTTTCTGCAAGCGTGCGAAGGTCCATTCCGAGACGCTGGCAATCAGCAGATAGATGACCGCCACCGGGATCAGGAAGGTGAAGGGCTCGTGAGTTGCCTTGGACGCCTCGGCAGCGACCCGCACCATGTCCGTCAGCCCGATGATCGACACCAGCGCAGTGGTCTTGAGCAGTACCATCCAGTTGTTGGATAGGCCGGGCAAAGCGTGACGCATCATCTGAGGGAAGCGAATGCGACGAAACATCAACCTTTCTGACATGCCGTAGGCACGACCGGCCTCGATCTGGCCGTTGTCCACTGCCATGAAGGCACCCCGGAAGGTCTCGCCCATGTAGGCACCGAAGATCAGCCCGATGGTGATCACGCCGGCGGCGAACTCGTTGACGTTGATGAAGATGTCGATACCGAAGCGATCGTAGAGCCAGTCGGTGACCATGTTGATGCCGATCTGGCCGCCGAAGAACAAGAGCAGCATCAGCACCAGATCCGGCACGCCACGAATGATGGTGGTGTAGAGGGTGCCGATCTTGTGCAGCAGCCAACTGCGTGACATCTTGGCGCTGGCGGTCAGAAGGCCCAGGATGATGGCCACGAACAATGAGAGCAGCGCCAGTTCGATGGTGACGAGCGCTCCTTCGAGCAGACGTGGGCCGTAGCCCTGCAGGTCGATCATGTCTTTCTCCTGCTCAGTGCTTGGGGGCCAGGAACTGCTTCAGACGCTCGGAGCGAGGATTGCCGAGTACCTCCGCCGGCGGTCCGGCTTCCTCGACCATGCCCTGATGCAGGTACATCACCTGGCTGGAGACATCCTTGGCAAAGGCCATCTCGTGGGTGACCACGATCATGGTGCGTCCTTCCTTGGCCAGATCCCGCATGACCTTGAGCACGTCGCCGACCAGTTCCGGGTCCAGCGCCGAGGTGGGCTCGTCGAACAGCATCACCTCCGGGTCCATGGCCAGTGCCCGGGCAATGGCGCCGCGCTGTTGCTGGCCTCCGGACATTTGGGCCGGGTAGTAATCGGCCCGCTCCAGCAATCCGACGCGATCGAGCAGTGCACGGCCGTGTTCGATGGCTTCCTTGCGCGGCTTCTTGAGCACATGCACCGGCGCTTCGATGACGTTTTCCAGCAGGGTCATGTGGGCCCAGAGGTTGAAGTTTTGAAAGACCATGGACAGCTTGGCGCGCATGTTGACGACCTGCTGCCAATCCGCGGGTTCTCGGCCATGGCGTGTCTCCTTGAAGCGAATCGTCTCGCCGTGAACGATCAGCTCGCCTTCGTTGGGCTGCTCGAGCAGGTTCATGCAGCGCAAGAAGGTGCTCTTGCCGGAGCCGGAGGCGCCGATCAGGGTGATGACATCGCCTTGGTGAGCCTGAAGTGACAGGCCCTTGAGGACTTCGTTGTCGCCGAAGCGCTTCTTGAGATTACGCACTTCAAGGGGCAGGGGGGTATCGACCATAAAGGCTCCGAAGTAACGGGCAGGCTGAGTTTGCAATGCACTCGAGACGAAAAGTCAGCGATTCTAACAGGCGTTTGACGCCTGGTCAGAGCGTGATGTGCATTCGGAGCGACGCTGCATGTCTTGTCGTGACTGGAAGGATCATGAGAATAGCCTCTAACTTTTTGTTTTATAGTTGATTGCCGCTCAGGATGGGGCGATTGAAACGGGGCGTATCAGTCATCCGGCGGCGGTGTTTTTCGGGCCAGCAGAGCGGCCCGGGCACCGATTTCCACCTTGGCATTGGGAAACACCACTGCCAAAGGAGCATCGGAGACAGTAAAGTCGCCTGCGCTCGCATCCCGGGCAAGCCGGGTGCCGACAGCAAACTCGCTGAAATTGGGCGTGTCTTCCGGGAAACACAGGGCGAAATCCTCGGATTCACGCATCAGTTCATGAGCGACACGGAAAAAGACCATATTACCGGGGTTCTTCTCCTGAGGCTCGCCTCCGGCAATCAACGCCTCGAGCAATACGCGCATTGGCCTCAGGGCGGCCAGGTCATTGTCTCCGAAAGCATGAACTTTACCCAGTTCGAGGGTAAATGCCTGAGCGTGATGATAGTGCTTCGAGTAGTGCGAGAAGGTCCAGCTGTGTTGATGTTGATGCAGAGCGGCCTGAAGCCCGGCACCGGCCAGCCAACGCCACTGCTCAGGGTTCGTGACAACGGTGTCGTCGAACGGCTCGACGGCAAAACGCGGATAGCGGCTATCGCGAATTGCCGTATGCAGATCGTAATGCAGACGCGGCCGCGAATGACGTGCATAGAAATCGTCCACCGCGGCCATTAGTTGCCGGGCGCGCTGCGGTTCGTCACCTTCATCCGTCAATCCGCGTTGGAATAGCCGGTTGAGGTTGGTAGTGCAAAAGCGTTGACCGAGGCGAATGGCGGGCGGATTGCCGAGAATGATCAATACCGGCGCCCCGACGCTGACCAGGCCGGCTTCCAGGCGCGCGAGCAGCTCACCCAGCAGTTCGATGGGCGCCGTTTCGTTACCGTGAATGCCTGCCGAGATGATGCAGGCATGAGCGTCAGGGGCACTCTTGTCCGGTCGTAATTCGAGAACGCCCGGGTCGTGGATCACGAAATGGACGCCGGCTAAGCGACCCTCGCGACTTTCCGGTTGGCGACCTGCCAGCGTGAGCTCGAGCCAGTCATTGAGCACGACGGATACTCCGCCTGGATAGGCTTTCAATATGAGCCAAGCAATGAATGTTCGAAGACGTGAAGAACGGCTGCATATCCATTTATTGTGATTGCCTGCGAAATAATCGATTGAAACACAATCTCCATCACGAGACGGTACTGCAAGAGGCTAGGTCGAACCGATGAAAAAAGCCGGTGTGAAGATGAAATTTACTGTCGATAGGGCTCGCATGCTTGGCCTTGTTCGACCTCGATCAGTTCATTCGTGGCGAAATCAAGGATTCTGGCGCGTTCGACCAGGCGTTGATAGACGTCTTCTTCCAGACTCGGGGTGCGCGATAGGATCCATAGATAGTCGCGATTGGGGCCGACAATCAGGGCGTGCTGATAGTTGGCGTCCAGTTCGAGGATGTTGTAACCGCCATAGAAGGGGCCGAAGAAACTGACCTTGAAGCGTCCCACGTTCTCGTCTTCGATGAAGTAGGCCTTGCCTTCGGCGATGTCCGGTTCGCCTTTTTCGAGATTCACGCCCCGATTGATTACCTTCACGCCCCCATCATCCCGCCGGCTATATTCCGCCGTCACGCAGTCCAGGCCGCGCTCGAAGGAGTGATCGAGCCGCGCGATTTCATACCAGCGCCCCATATAAGGCTTGAGATCGAAATTGCGTACGGCCTGAGTCCCTTCAGGAATGCCGGTGCAGCCGGCACTCAAGGTGATGATGGCGAATATCGCCGGGATCGAGGCTCGCATGAGGGCTCCTTTGACCAACCTTTGAACTAGTAATAATGCAGCCCCCAGCCTCGTGCTAGCGACCCAGGGAAACTGCCTCTCTCGTTTCAATAGCACGACTATTTGCGCTGGTGGTCCATTTCCTGGCGATAGACACCGGCCAGATCCTGCTTCTGATCGTTGCTGAGTACCTTGCCGGCGGCCTGGAAAACCTCCTGCTCCTCTTCATCGAGGTGATGGGTCACCAGATGCTGAAGTTTCTGCGCCGAGGCTACCCAGCCCGGAGAGCTGTAGTCGGTAGCCTCCAAGGCTTCGATCAGCTCGTCGATCTCGTGGTGCTCTGCAACGCTGTGTCGCGCTTTTTCCTGGGTGGCGTCATGTTCCATCATTGGAATATAGAGAGCGCGTTCCTCCGCTGCTGCATGATGCTGCAGCTCGGCCTTGACCTTTTGGAACAGCTCGTCGCGTCCTTCACTATTCCCCTCGGTCTTGACCAGTAGGTCGAGCAGGGTGCGCTGGGTGTCATGATCATCGCGAAGTGCTTCGAATAATGTCATGGTCATTTCCTTTCTATGAGTCGTGCCTGTTGAAACTCATACAAATACTATACAAAAATAAAATTTTATCCAATTATGCTGTTCAATCACAGTCATACGGACGCTATTGCGTCGACGATTGCTGTACCCAGAGTCTGGGTCGTGCCCTCGCCACAAATATCGGGAGTCAACGATGCTTTCTGAGCGCTGTCGCCCAGCACGCGCTCAATGGCCTGAATAATTGCCTTGCCGGCATCGTCGTGGCCCAGGTGTTCGAGCATCATGGCGCCACACCATATCTGGCCGATGGGATTGGCGAGGTTCTTGCCGGCAATGTCCGGGGCGCTCCCGTGCACCGGCTCGAACAGACTGGGGAAGCGCCCCTCAGGATTGATGTTGGCCGAGGGGGCGATGCCAATGGTGCCGGTGCAGGCGGGGCCGAGATCGGAAAGGATATCGCCGAACAGGTTGCTGGCGACCACCACATCGAACCAGTCGGGATGCAGCACGAAATTGGCAGTGAGAATGTCGATATGAAACTGATCGACGCTGATATCCGGGTAGCGCTTGGCCATCGCTTTTACCCGTTCGTCCCAGTAAGGCATGGTGATGGAAATGCCGTTGGATTTGGTCGCCGACGTCAGCGAGCGGCGCGGGCGCTTGGAGGCCAGTTCAAAGGCGTACTCGAGCACCCGGTCGATACCCACGCGCGTCATGACGGTGTCTTGAATCACTACCTCGCGCTCCGTGCCCTCGAACATCCTGCCCCCGACACTTGAATATTCGCCTTCGGTGTTCTCGCGCACCACGTAAAAGTCGATATCGCCCGGTTCACGTCCGGCCAGCGGGCTCTTGATGCCCGGCATCAAGCGACACGGCCGCAGATTAATGTATTGATCGAAGGCCCGACGGAATTGCAACAGCGAGCCCCACAGGGAGATATGATCCGGCACCTTTTCCGGCCAGCCGACGGCACCGAAATAGATCGCATCGAAGCCGGACAGAGTGTCGAACCAGTCGTTCGGCAACATCCGTCCATGCTCCAGATAGTAGTCGCAGCTGGCGAAGTCGAAGTGCTCGAAGGTCAGAGAAACGCCGAAACGTTCAGCCGCGGCTTCCAGCACACGCACTCCTTCCGGTATCACTTCGGTGCCAATACCATCACCAGGAATGACCGCGATCCGATGGGCCATGAAAAACTCCTCGTCAAATTGGTAAGATAGCGTGTCATGGATTGCATCGGGATGGCCCACGCCTATGGGGGAGCCTTGTGCAAAACCATTGATTCGTCAGTCTAGCAGCCCCGGCGATCGATGCTTCGTGAGTGCGTACTGGGTTGTCCAGGTCGAGGCATATTCTTGTAATATTTTTGGTTGTCGGTGCCGCGGAGCGCTGCGCTGGATAGCCTACATCGCCTATGCTGACGGAAGGTAACCGCAATGAAAACGAGGGAATACAAGCACTGGCGGCAAAACGATGACAACGTATCATAGACGATGAGCAAGCAGATGGCATCGATGGCCAAGGGAGATGATGGTTGAATATTCTCATGTTTACCAATACCTACCGACCTATCGTGGGAGGGGTAAGCGAGTCGGTACAACGGCTCAAGACTCGCTTGCAGGCGGAAGGGCATCGGGTGTTGGTGGTGGCGCCCAAACTGGAAGGACAGCCACTTCATGAGGCGGACGTCATTCGCGTTGCGGCGGTACAGCATTTCAATGGCAGTGACTTTTCGTTACCGGTACCGATCCCCGGCCAGCTCTACGAGGCCATCGAAGCCTTCGAACCGGATATCGTGCATTCGCATCATCCCTTTTTGCTGGGTGACACCGCTGCTCGCGCGGCGGAAACCTATAGCCTGCCGCTGATCTTCACCCACCATACGCTTTATGAACATTACACCCACTATGTGCCGGGCAACTCGCCGCGCATGCAGCGTTTTGCGGTAGCACTACCCACCGAATACACCAAACTATGCGATGCGGTGATTGCCCCCAGTGAAAGCGTGCGTGAGCTCATGCTGCAGCGCGGGGCCAACGATGCCATCTACGTTGTCCCGAGTGGAGTCGATACCCGGCGCTTTTCGCGCGGCGACGGTGCTTGGCTGCGGCAACGTATGAGAATCGCCGAGGATGCCTATGTAGTAGGTCATGTCGGCAGGCTAGCGCGGGAGAAGAATCTGCCGTTTCTGGCCGACGCCGTGGCACGCTTGCTGGTGGCGGAACCTAAGGCGCACTTTTTGATCGTGGGTGATGGTGATGCCCGTCTGGCAATGCATGAGGTTGCAGTAAGTGCTGGCGTTGCCGATCGCTTTCATTTCGCCGGCAAGTTGCACGACCAGACACTGATCGATGCCTATCATGCCATGGACGTGTTTGCCTTCGCATCTCACAGTGAGACTCAGGGCATGGTCTTGGTCGAAGCAATGGCCGCCGGTTTGCCGGTGGTGGCGATCAATGCCCCCGGCGTGCGGGAGGTGCTGAAAAACGCCGAGAATGGCTATATGCTTGCCGGTAATGATGCCCAAGCACTTGCCATGGCATTGAATAATCTACAGGAAAAGGCGCATCGTAATCGGTTGCGAGAAGGGGCGCTGAAGACAGCAAAAGCCTTCGACGAGGGCTGTTGTGCGCTTCGCTGTCTCGAGGTCTATCGCCGTGCCATTGCCGCCGGGGGACCAATAAGTCATGCCGATCAGGATGCCTGGGAGCGGGCGCGAGCGCGTTTGGGCGCGGAATGGCAGATGCTGCGGCATCGCGGGCGCGTACTGCGTTCCGTCTTTCAGGATCAGCCCATGCTGGGCTTGATCAATCCTGCCGATGAAGAACCCGAAGCGTTTCAGAAATGAGGGCCGCTGGTTATCCGCGGCGCGTTTCTTGTTTGCGCATGCTGTAACGTTTCAACCCGATCAGCACCAGGGTTGCGAGGACGATACCACCCAGAGCGAACAGTAATTCAGTTCGATTCTCCGCGGCGATCAACGAGCCCAGTTGGCTACCAAGCAAGGAAATCCCGAGCAGCCCCGGAATGATGCCGATGAACGATCCCAGCATGTAATCGCGAAATTTGAGATGAAAGGCGCCGGCCATCATGTTGGTCAAGGTGAAGGGCGCCAGGGGCAGCAGATTAATCAGCGTCATGGTTCGGATACCACGACCTGCCAGAAGCCGAGCAATCTTGTTTAGCCGCTCCCCCCCGTGACGTAACAGCGCCTCGCGACCCAGCCGCCGACCCAGCCAGAAAGTGACGGCTGAAGTCACCAGACTGCCGACCATGGCATAGCCGAACCCCCACCAGGGGCCGAACAGCAGGCCCGTCACAGCCACCAGAATGCTCAGTGGAAACATCACCAGCGAGGCGCCGACATAGACAGCGGTCACTACCAGTATCGCGAGGGGAGAATTCCGCCAGGCCAGAGTGTAATCGATGAGGCCATACAGGCGTTCAGCGCTTAGCACGTCGTGCATGGCCAGCCATTGCCACAGCAGGCCCAGGCTGGCCAGCACGACCAACAGCGTAATAACGATAACCAGCGGGCGAGACATGACGATAGAAGGATCCGCTCATGGAAGTCGCGCCTAGGATACGCGTACCCTGCACGCCGGCCAATGCTTGCGTGGATCATATCCGGCGTTTTAATACTCGAAGCCGCGATTCGAGCATGTCCATGTCCAGATAGGTGCCCTGCAAATGGCGCTTGCCAGTGTTGGGATCGAAGGCGCGACGACCATGCAGTACTCGGCGATTGTCGAAAGCGACCATCTGGCCCTGGTCGAGAGCGAATTCGATCTGATGGCGCGGATCGTGCAGCAATTGCCAGAACCGGCGATAGGCGGCGTACCAGGCATTAATCTTGTCCAGCGGTAAACGCAGGGTATCGCGAATCCAGTTGTTGAAACGGATCTCCTTCAGTTGGCCCTCATCATCCAGTTCGATGATCGGCGCGCGGGTGGCGATGTCCTGTTCCTCATCCTGAAAACGAAAATCGATGGAGGTTTTGCTGAGGATACGAAAGGCCTCTGGTGCTTCCTTGCGTAGTTCCTCAGCCACCGCAAAACCATCGGCGAAGATCGATTCGCCACCCTCGGCTTCGTTCTGCAGGCAGTACAGCAACTGGATATCCGGCGGCTGGCGCCAGTTGGGGAGGTCACTGTGCAGCGCCAGAGCAATTGCCGTGTAAGCTGCGTTGTTGGGATTGGGTTTGGAATACACATCGAAGCGTGCGCCGAAATTGGTGGGCCGCATGGGACCGATGCGTGTCGCGATACGACTGACTTCCTCATCGGCCAGGGGGCCTTCGTCGAGCAGTACCAGGCCGTCGCGCAGTAACGCCTCAAGCCATTGGTGTTCACCGTCTGGCGTCATGAAATCGGCGTGAGTGACATGCGCCGGCGTGAAGTTTGCGGACCAGGGACGCCGAATTCGGGTCAGCTCGCTGGCAAGATCGGTGTCGTTATCGGGGCGTCTTTGGTGCAGCCATACCGAATCGAAGAGGCTGACATGACCATCGGTCCACTTTAAGCGAAGGCCTCCTTCGACCAGTGTTGTCTGAGGTGCTTCATCGATATCCGCTAGCGGTACGAACAGGCGCTCCCGGGTCAATGGATGGCGACAACGGGTGCAAGGGCAATGATCGCGCAGCCATAGCAGGGGAAAAGATGCCCGACTGCCATCGTGCCAATTCAGCACGACGCAGTTGTCGGCTATCGCGGCATCGACAAGCGACGGGCCTTTCGTATGGGGTGATAGCTCACCCATGTCGATGGAGTGCTGACCGGTGTTCGATTCGGCGAGGGTAGTGCTCATCGGAACCTCTGGTTGGACGATCGTGAGAGTATGACGAGTAACGAAGGTCTCCCAGAGTGTCGCCTGTACGAGGCCGTGACAAATGATTAATCTGGGGGCTATGACCCAGCTCAGCTTATGGCACCCTTTTCCATGAACTCGTTACCCCCTATTCTCTGGATGCAAGCCTTCGAGGCTGCTGCTCGTACGCTGAGTTTTACGCGGGCAGGGCAAGAGCTGGGCGTGACCCAGTCGGCGGTCAGTCAGCGCATCCGCCTGCTCGAGGACCGGTTGGGTCAGCAACTCTTTGTGCGTTATCCGCGAAGTCTGGCACTGACGCCTGCTGGTCAGGCGTGGTTGCCCAGTGTGCAAGAGGCCTTCTCCCGATTGCTCGAAGGTACGGTGGAAGTCTTCGGATCTCACCCAGAAGCCGCGGTCACGCTACGTGTCACGCCGGTCATTCAGCAGATATGGCTGGCGCCGCGCTTGGTGGATTTCCATGCTCGTCATGCGGATGTCGTGGTGCATGTGGTCAGCGCGATCTGGCGCGAGGATTTTGGTGTGGAGGGGGCGGACATAGAAATTCGTTATGGGCTCGGCGATTGGGAAGGGGTTGAGCTTCTGACGCTGGGCCACGAGGCAATGGTGCCCGTTTGTTCACCTGAGTTGGCGGAGCGTTTGCACTCTCCAGAAGATCTCGCAGGCGAAACCCTGTTGCATGCACCGGGGTTTGCGGTGGGCTGGTCGGCCTGGCTGGAGGAGGCGGGGGTGGCAGGGCTTGACCGGCAGTGTCGGGCGTTATCCTGCGATAGTCAGATCATGACGCTAACGCTTGCAGCGCAAGGTGGTGGAGTGGCCTTGATTCATCATGGCCTGTTGGGTGAGCGAGACGACTTGGTAGCGCCATTCGAGCACCGTGCGCCTACAGAGGAGCGCTTCTGGCTGGTGCGACCGATACGACAAGTACATCGCCCAGAGGCGGTGCTACTGTGGGAATGGTTGAGCAACTCGGCGAACTCGGAGATAAAAAAATGACATTTATATCACAGGTCGCTCGACGTTTCGGCGGCCCTATCGTCGTAATGGGGTGGGGGATGCTGGGATCGCTTAGCCAAGTATCCGCCGATGAGGTTGGGCGTGGCGATCATGGCTATTCCTGGCAGAGCGATATCGAGATCGTCATCGATGGTTCGCGCCTCATGACGACACCCTCCGAACGTGAGAGAAGCGAGGACGATAATGAGTCCGGTCCGAGCATCTGTCATCAGGCCGATGGCACGACCTGGTCGACCCGTGCTCAGAAGTGCCCGGAATCGATACCACCCGAGCGTTCGCAGGTCTGGTCCACCTCACCGGAGTGAGTCGACGAGGCCCGTGTTAGGTAGACGTTCTAGCGGCGATTGACGGAAATAGTGCTCGAGCAAGGCGTAGAGTTCGGGGTAGGCGTCGGCCAGTACCTGCGGTGCGGTGAAAAAATACTCGCAGCACACGGCGAAACATTCGCCGGGATGGCTCGCTGCATAATCGTCGATGGGCGGCGATTTCCCTCGCTCGAGGTGATCCTGCAGATCGTTCCAGACGGCGGTGAACACTCGATGCCACTGCGTGGCCGACATATCCGCCGGCAACGGCGGGAAGCCATCGGCATCCTGAGAGTTGCCCATGTCGAGTTTATGGGCAAATTCGTGAATGATCACATTGAAGCCGCTCCAGTCACCGCTGGCCATGGTATCGGCCAGCGATAGTACCACCGGACCCTGATACCAAGTCTCCCCGACTCGCTCGTCCTGGTACTCATGCACTACGCCAGCCTCGTCCATGTCGTTTGCCTGGCGTCGAAAGACGTCCGGCAGCAACAGGACTTCGTGCACGTTGGCGAATGCATCAAAGGCATCCGCGTCGTCCCAACCCAAGGTCAGCAGTCCGGCCTGGGCGAACAATCCAAGCCGGGAGGGGAGATCGAGTTCGCTCTCTTCAGGAATCGACAGGCGCTTTTTGTGCAGCAAATGCCAGGCACGTTGCCCCAAACGCAGCGCCTCGACGTCACTCAGTGAACGAATCAGCGGCAATCGCGAGCGTGCTTCCTGCCAGGCTTGATCGGGAAACGGATGGCGGACGGCGAAACGGTCGGCCCGCCAGCGATGCCACCAGCGCAGCATGGCGGCTGTTAACTCTCTTCCTGCCGGCTACCGGACTTCCAGGACCAGTCCCGTAGGCGTAGATCGAACAGATCCTTGCGCCGATCCTTCAAGTTGGTGACCGAGCCCTCCGAGCGCACCACCTTGAGCCGCGTCAGATCCAGATCGGAAAAGATTACCATCTCGGTATTCGGCGTGGATTCCGAGAGCACCGCATCGTGAGGGAAGGCGAAGTCCGAGGGCGAGAACACCGACGACTGGGCGTACTGGATATCCAGGTTCTCGATTGACGGCACGTTGCCCACGCTGCCGCACAGCACCACATAGCATTCGTTCTCGATGGCCCGCGCCTGAGCACAGTGGCGCACCCGCAGGTAACTGTTCTTGGTGTCGGTCCAGAACGGTACGAACAAAATGTCCATGTCCTGTTCGGCGAGCAGTCGCGGCAATTCGGGAAATTCGACGTCATAGCAGATCAGGATACCCACTCGCCCGGCGTCGGTATCGAAGACCTGGAGTTCGTCGCCGCCTTCCACGACCCAGTCACGGCGCTCCTGAGGCGTGATGTGCAGCTTGGACTGACGCTCGGTGCTGCCATCGCGATGGCAGAGGTACGACACGTTGTAGAGCCGGCCGTTTTCGCCCACTTCCATCATCGAGCCGGCCACGATGTTGATATTGTAGGAGACCGCCATGCGCGAGATTTCGGTCTTGAAGCGCTCAGTGAAACCGGCGAGAAAGTGAATCGCCTGTACCTGATCGGATTGATCGGTCAAGCCCATCAGCGGCGTATTGAACAGCTCGGGAAACACCACGAAATCACTTTGGTAATCGGCGACTGCATCGACGAAATACTCAACCTGTTGCAACACCGATTCCACCGAGGCGAATTCGCGCATCTGCCACTGTACCGCACCGACCCGCACCTGTGTCTTGCGGGTCTCGAGTATCCGTTCGGCGGGTTCGTAGAGAATGTTATTCCACTCCAGGAGCGTCGCATAGCCCTGGGATTTTTCGTCTTCCGGCAGGTATTTACGCAGCAACCGCTTGACCAGAAAGTCGTTGGCCAGTTGGAAGGATAGAATGGGATCGTGAATTTCCTTGCGCGCCACGGCGTCCAGATAGGCGCTGGGCGACATCTCGTCGGCATACAGATGGTAGTTAGGGATGCGCCCACCGGCGAGAATCGCCCGAAGGTTCATCGAACGGCACAGGTCCTTGCGCGCTTCATAGAGGCGGCGTCCCAGGCGATGCCCGCGATAGGCCGGATCGATCAGCACATCCAGGCCGTAGATGGCGTCGCCATCTGCCGCGTTGAGAATGACCTCGCGGTGACCGATCAGATCGTCGTATTTGTGCGGATTGGAGAACCCTTCGTAATCCACCAGGGCGGTCAATGCCACCCCGACGATGCGCTCGTCATCCTCGATGATGATCTGACCATCGGGAAACTCGCTGATCAGCTTGTCGATGGTGAGCTTGGACCAGGCGCCTCCGATATCGTCGTAGATACTATCCATCAGTACCTTGAGCTGGGGATAATCCTCCGGGGCCAGGTTGCGCAAGTTGAGATGAAGATCGTCTAGGGACATGGGCGTCAGGGATCCTTGGTCAGGAGAAATAATGCCCTGATGGTAACATGCGCCAGCCTGTTGGCAGGACGCAGACGAGCCGTAAACGACAAGAAACGGTCACGGCGTTGTCTCCTCCGGTACCGATGAAACCTATTCGCCGACCCACTCCTTGTTCAAGGTGCGTGCCTCCGGATCGTAGCGGTAGACAGTGATGCCGCCATCGTCGTGGTGGCCGGTCACCAGTACCTTGGCCTGGGGCGAGGTAGCGATGCTCAGGCTGCGCAGGTAGGAGGCGGTAGAGGGGTGCGGATCGTCGCCGAGGTCGAAGTATTTCTGCGGCCAGGGATTGCCTGCTTCGAACAGCGCAACCCAGTGGGAGCGATAACCGAAGCGCAGGAATTCCTGGCTGTCGTTGATGAAGGCCAGGGCGACGGTGGTGTCCGTATAATCTTCCGGGGCTGATATGAGCCGGCTGTCATCCCATTTCCTTGGATCGCCTACCGGAAGTTTAGAATCCCTTTTAAAGACGCCTAGTCCGCTGGCTGCCATATCGAAGCTTTCCTCAGGTGCTTGCGTATTCCAGAATAATCCAATGGTATTCTCATCACCCGTGACGACCCATTGCCCGTCGGGACTGATGGCAGCATCGACCTTGACGTTATTTCCAGGTAATTGTGCGATAGGTTTAAGCGTCTCAATATCCCAGAGAAAGACCCCTCCGTAATTGCCGAACGATTGGCCTTTCACGATAGGAGGATGCTTCTCGAGATCGAAGCGCTCGCGATTGTCGTAGCCAGCCGTAGTGAATAGGCCACGCTCCTCCGACAGACTGATATGCAGCAACTTGCCTGCACTCACGACACCGGGGACATCTCCATCGCTAAGGATGGTCTGCATGGCGTTGCCATGCCCGTGGAAAAGATTCCACTCGTCATCGGAAGCAATATAGTGCTCGAGCGAGGTATTCATGACGTGGCCATAGGTGGGGAAGTGTGCGAATTGTTGGAGCACTTCACCATCGATCGTTTGCACCCGTACCTTATTGTCGAGATCCTGCCACAGGAAAGCATCACGCTCGTGGATAAAATAGGCGCTGTAGATATTGGCGTTGGTCGAGAGAATCTTGCGCTGACGTTGCTCCAGATCCCAGAGCACGAGATGCTTGGAAAGGTGCGTGCTGATCGCATAGCGGCCATCGCTGGAGATGCCCAGCACCATGACAGGGCCTAGCTTCCCACTTGGCTGAGAACTGGATGAGGCGCAAGCCGTCAGCATCAAGATGACGGCTAGCGCTAACGCAGTCCTGATCATTAGCAGCCCACGTCTGCATTCAATATTGGCCAAAGCCCGAGCCTCCCTTGATTCTATCCATGATGCCTAGTTTGTAACTCTTGATGAAGATTTCTTCGGTCGGGTATTTCATCGCCGAATGCTCGAATAGCCAGGTCGATTGATTAACCTCATCAAACGTTGTCGCCTTGAGTTTTTCTCGGAAAAACGGCTCCTTCTTCACATCCTCAAACCCCACCAAACCCAATGCCGGCCTTACCTTACCGTCCCCGGGCTGCCAGTTGTGTTCCTGCCCCAGTTCACGCAGGTGTTCAGCAAAGGTCAGGGCCATGTGCTCGCTGATGCGGGAGTGGTGGGCCAGCGGCTTGAGCAGGTCGTAATCCGGCAAACGCGCCTCGGGATGCAGGGGCCCCGGGGGTGTCGCCGCCAGGATGCGTCGTGCTTCGTCGACGATGGCCTGGGTCAGGGCGTCCCAGGCACGATCGATGCGCCGCTGGATGGTGGCGTCGTCCCGGGCGCGCTCACGCAGCGCTACCAGGAAGGCCGCCTCCCATTGACCCGGGGCCAGTGCTCGGCCGCGCTCGAAGTAATAATCTCTGAAGTAGCCCAGGCCACCGGCGATCAAGGGCGGGAAGGTCCACCACTTCTTGGGGTAGGCGCCGCCCAGCGTGCCGGTGCGGTCGTCGCTGGAATCCGTCACGAAGGCGCTCACCTGCTGCGCCCAGTCCCGGGGGTCGTACCACTCGCCGGTGTCCTCGTGCGCGGAGGGGCCGAGGATGCCGTCCTCGTGGGAATGCAGCACGACGATGTTGCGCACGGCGCGGTGGGCGCTGGGGAAGGTGCCCATGCCCAGCGGATGCACCTCGCGTCCCGGACGGTGGGGGTCGGGTGTGAACAGCCCGTCGCGCGGTGGCACGTTGCTGAAGGGCGTATCCGGGGAGAGCGCATTGTCGGCCACCGCCGGCTGCCACAGGAACAGATGGTCGATGCGCTGCTGGACACCGCGCTCGCCGAGCAGGTTGAGGGCGGTCAATATCACCCGCGCCCCCAGGGAATGGCCGATCAGATTGACCCGGATACCCGCCTCGAGCAACTGGCCGAGCACGTTGACCAGCCGGCGCCCGCTCTGCATGGCCACGAACTCGGCCTCGATGAAGGCGGTGGCGCCGGTGTCCCCGGGCCAGGC
>NZ_JBNCAN010000035.1:0-29626 GCF_049808615.1 Halomonas sp. GXIMD04776
CGTTCTGAAACCAAAGAACTGATCAAAAAACCATCAAATTAGAGGCTTGGGCGCGGCAACGGCCCGCGCCCTCGGAATCTGGGCGCTGCTGACCAGCCCGGTGCAATATCCGGGCTAGGCCCGTGTCTACAATGCGCCCTTTACGTGATAATTGCGTTGAATTGTCATCGGCTTCGCCATCTATAGTGAGTTGAGAAAGATTTCAAAAATAAAAACTTAGGCTGGTGCGGGTGCGACTGGGTTGATGCGGGCGCAACCCTGGCTCGCTTGAAAAAAAAGACAACAACAAACCGGTGGGCAAGGGAATTGAAGATGATCTTCAAGTGGTTCAACAAGCTCATAGATGTTTCCGCGGAAGTACTCGGGGTCGTCGGCTCGCTCCTGGTTCTCTACTGCATGTTCTTCGGCGTCGCGGATGTCTTCATGCGCTATGTGCTCAATTCGGCCTCGCAATGGATCAGTGTCACGATGCAGGCTGCCATGGTCTTGATCGCCTGTGCCGGCGGCATCTACTCACTGAAGCATGGCGCTTTCATCAAGCTCGACATATTTTATGCCCGCTGGTCGAAACGCAAGAGAGCATTCTTCGATATCGTCACCAGCGTCTACACCTTCCTCTTTCTAGGCGTCTTGATTTGGAAAGGCATCCAGGCAGCCAAACTGTCCGTCATGCTCAATCAGGTAACGCCGACGGCAATCCCCATTCCCATCTATCCGATAAAAATCATCATCCCTATTGCTGCCGCTTTTGTGCTTTTGATGGTCGTCAAGCACTTCGTCACCGATCTTAGAACACTCTTTGGAAACGAAGTGAAAGACTCTTCCGACGCTGCAAATAACTAAAGGGCTGAATCTCATCACGAGTGATCCCTGGAAGAAACAGGAGCAATCAAATGGTAAACAACAAAAAACTGCTATTCACCACCTCCATCTTGGGGGCTGGCATCCTGGCGCTCTCTGCCTCCCTGGCCCAGGCGCAGGACTCAGGTCCCCCGGACGAGGTAACCAACTGGGTCTTCCAACCCGCCTTCGATACCTCGGACGCTGGCTGGGATAACGGTGTCATCCCATGGGTAAAGGCCGTGGAGGAAGCCACCCAAGGCACAGTGAAGATCAAGGTCGAACCTGCCGGCGCGCTGACCAGCGGCGATGAAGCTTTTGGAGCCGCCGCGGCAGGCATGACGGATGGCTATGCGGGCTGGGCGACGGTCTATGGGGGTCAGATGCCCGAGGGAATGCTGGCGTTTGGACTGCCCATGGGAGCAAGCAGCACCGAAGAGGCTTGGGAGTTGATGTGGGGCAATCCCGATTATCGTGTCGGTGATCTCGTTCAAGAAGCCGCTCGCGAACGTAATCTCTATTGGGCGGGGTGGTCGAATCAGGGCCCCAACGCCATGTTCACCAAATTCCCGGTCAGCGGTTTGAATGACTTCAAGGGCAAGAAGATGCGCGCCGGTGGTCCTCAGGCGCTCTTCCATCAGGCGCTGGGCGGCGTTCCCGTCTCCATGGGGGCGGGCGATATCTATACGGCAATCAAGCTCGGCACCGTTGAAGGCACCTACTGGGATACCGGCGGCATCGATGACATGTCCTTCCACGAAGTGGTCGACTATGCCGTCATGCCAGGCTGGAATCCCGCCCAGCACCAGGAAATTTTCGTCAACCTGGAATCCTGGAATGCGCTGACGCAGTGGCAGCGAGACCAGATCGACGGCATATTCAAATCGACCTATTTCGAAACCAGTGAGATGCATGCCGCCCAGGTCGACGAAGCGCTCAAGATACTCGAGGAAAGCGGCGGTGAAGTCGTTCAACTATCTGAAGAGCAGGTCGAGGAAATGCGCGACCTATCGATCGAAAAGGTGTGGCCGCAAATCTCGGAGCTGTCCGAGCGCAATGCCAAAGGGGTCGAACTCTACAAAAAGTACCTGAAAGAAAAAGGAAAAATCGAATAGGCAAACCCAGGGTGCTTGCGTCTTCTCAAGGATCAACAATAGGCAGGCACCCTGTAACTATCCAGGCGAAATGACCTGACAGGACAGAAACGAAAACCGACATAAAGAACGCGTACTTGGCCAGAAAAACAAGCACAAGAAAATCAATCCTATTTTATTTTTCCAAGGACACACCATGAGCCTGGAAATCATCACCGCGTTATACTTCCTGTGTCTATTCGTCTCGCTATTCCTGGGTCTCCCGGTCGCCTTCGGCCTGGGAGGTACCGCCGTCATCTTCGCGCTGTTCTTCGAGCCTCGCGCACTGTTGGCAGTGCCCAGCGCCTTCTACTCGACGCCCTGGAACTCCATTCTGGTCACCATTCCACTCTTTCTCTTCATGGGGAGTCTCATACGCTATTCGGGGATCGCCACAGCCGCTTATGATGCCGTCTACAAACTGATCGGGCATGTTCCGGGTGGGTTGGCCATCGGTACGGTACAGGTCAGCACGATCTTTGCAGCCGTTACCGGCATTACGCCTCCAGCAACCATTGCCATGGGTCAGATCGCCTATCCATCGATGATGAAGTACCACTACGACCGCAAGATCGCAATCGGATCCATCTGCGCGGGCGGCGCACTGGGGGCATTGATTCCTCCCAGTGTCCCCTTCATCTTCTACGGCCTGCTGGCGAATGCGTCCATCGGCAAGCTGTTCATGGCGGGTCTTTTACCCGGGCTGATGCTAGCGACCTTTTATTCGATCTATATCGGTGTGCGCTGTAAGCTGCAACCTCACATCGGGCCGGCGTTGCCAAAGGAAATAAGGTTCTCACGTCGGGAAAAACTGGCATCCCTGCTGGATATATGGCCTTTCGCGGTGTTGATTGTCGTTGTACTCGGTGCCATCTGGGGGGGGATAACGACTCCAGCGGAGGCCGCCGCCCTGGGCGCCACCGGAGCGCTAGTGATCACCATTATCAATCGACAGCTGAGCTGGGAGGTGCTGAAGGATTCGTTGTCGACCACCCTGAAGCTTACCGGCATGGGGCTGTGGATTCTTATCGGTGCCAACATTTTCCTGAACATCTTCAACTCCCTGGGGAGTCAGGATCTGATCACCGCCGCCGTGTTGGCCATGCCGGGTGGCACCATGGGCGTTCTTCTGCTGATGATGCTGATCATCCTCGTGCTGGGCATGGTCATGGACGATTGGGCGATCATCATGCTGTGTACCCCGCTGTTCATTCCCATCGTCGAGGCCTTGGAAGTCGACAAGATATGGTTCGGCGTACTATTTATCGTCAACATTCAGATTGCCTACCTGACACCGCCTTTCGGCTTCGTGCTGTTCTGGATAAAGAGCATATTGCCTAGCGACGTCAACATGGGGAATGTCTATCAATCGGTATGGCCATTCGTCATGCTGCAGCTGCTCGGCTTGACGCTGGTCTTCTTGTTTCCACAGATTGCGCTGTGGTTGCCCGACTGGGTGGATAATTAGGTGCCGCATCAAAGGATGGTCGCGAGCAGCGCTCGCGACCATCCCTTCCCGTAGGAAAGTAGGAAAACGCGGGCGACATCAGGACATCAGGGAACGTTGCTCACCCGCACTTCGACCAGCCGCAGCCTGCATAGCAGGTCGGGCAACCGTCCATCATGATCAACTCGCCACGGCATTCCGGGCAGTGACCCACCACTGCTGCGCCAGCCCCGTTTTCCAGTGCCGAATCGTTGTTTTCCTCGGGCGCCGACGGCTGCCAGGGGTGGCCATGAACCAGACGTTGAGCGTAGCGCTGGGCCAGTTCGTTCACCGGCACCTGTATACCATCGGCGTCGACGAACCCGCGACGGTAAAGGATCTGCTGGATTGACCAGGCAATCGCCGCCACCTCGGAATCGTGAAACATGGGCTTGTTCCAGCGGTTCATGCCGCAACGCACCAACCCCTTGTCCCAAGCTACCTTACGCAGGTCCGCCAGGGCCTGGGTGACATAGCCGCCCCGGGCAGCCAGCGACAGGCTGCGCATGGTGGCGGTGATCCACTGGTGCTCGCTGGA
The DNA here is from genome assembly GCF_049808615.1 of Halomonas sp. GXIMD04776. Classification (NCBI taxonomy): domain Bacteria; kingdom Pseudomonadati; phylum Pseudomonadota; class Gammaproteobacteria; order Oceanospirillales; family Halomonadaceae; genus Halomonas; species Halomonas sp. GXIMD04776. Next base: position 3,998 of record NZ_JBNCAN010000035.1, read on the forward strand.
AAGCTGACCGGAGGGGAAGAAGAACTCCACCGGCCGTTCGATGACCACTTGCTTGCCATTGAGTACCCCTTCCACCGGCATGAAGGCCACCAGTACATAGACCTTCTTGCGACCCTCGGCGCCGACGTAGGAGATCTTCTCTGAGACCGCTTCCAGGGTGCCCTCGGGGCGCGAGGGAATCCGCACCGTCAAAGGGTCTTCTTCGATCAATGGCAATTCGGGTTGGCGTTGCTTGACGCGATAGCCTACGATTTTGGAATTGATTTCAACGGCCATCACAAGGCTCCTCTGCAAACGGGGTTCTTGACACGAATCTCAGTACTTTCACCACTTGCCATAGGTGCCTTCCTTCAACGCGTCGTAAAGATTCGCGGCGTTGTGTTCCTCGCCGTCGTAGACCACCTTCTCGTCACCCTTGAACTCCAACGTCTCGCCGTTTTCCAGTTCGAACACGTAGGTGGTGTTCTTCAGATCGTCCTCGCGCACCAGCACGCCCTGAAAGGCTTCCGGGTTGAAACGGAAGGTGGTACAGCCCTTGAGCTTGCTGGCGTAGGCGTCGAGATAGAGATCCTTGAACGCCTCATAAGGAAAATCCGTGGGCACGTTGACCGTCTTGGAGATCGCCGAATCGATCCAGGCCTGGGCCGCCGCCTGTACCGCCACGTGCTGCCGCGGAGTGACCGCATCCGCGGTGATGAAATAGTCGGGAAGATCGCTCTCGACAGCCTCCGGCGCCACAAAATGGCGATAGGCGGCCAGCTCGAAAGAGGCTACCTCGACCTGCTCCTTGGTCTTCTTGCCGGACTGGATGATGTTGCGATAGTAGCGATGGGAGAACGACGGTTCGATGCCGTTGGAGGCATTGTTACCCAGCGACAGACTGATGGTGCCGGTCGGGGCGATCGACGAATGGTGGGTGAAACGCGCACCGTGCTCGGCCAGGGCCGCCACCAGCTCGGGTTCGACCTCGGCGATCTTCTGCATGTAGTGGCTGTAGCGCGCATGCAGGATACGCCCGGGTACCTTGTCGCCGATCTCGTAACCGTCTTTTGCCAACTGCGGGCGCTCACGCATCATCTTGGCCGTGATCTCGATCTCATCGGCAAGAATCGGCGCCATGCCCTTCTCCTTGGAGAGCTCCAGCGCCACCTTCCAGCCTTCGATGGCAAGCGTCTTGCTCACCTCGTCGGTGAAGGCCAGCGACTCTTCCGAGCCGTAATGCAGCTTGAGCATGGTCAGGGTCGAGCCCAGACCGAGAAAGCCCATGCCATGGCGGCGCTTGGCCTCGATCTCGCGCTGCTGCCCCGGGAGCGGTAAACCGGCGATTTCCACCACGTTATCGAGCATGCGGGTGAAGATGGCCACCACCTTGCGATAGCGCTCCCAGTCGAAGCGCGGATTGTCGCCGAAGGGCTCGATCACGAAACGGGTCAGATTGACCGAACCCAGCAGGCATGCGCCTTCCGGCGGAAGTGGTTGCTCACCACAATTGTGCGCATGAAAACCGTTGGCATCAAACGTATTAATCCCTGGCACCTGGACGTCATACACGTCTTCACTGCCCGCCGACTCGAGCCCCACGACTCTCGCAACAAAACGTTCTCGGTTCAGACGCCGACGATAACGGCCCAGCAAGTTCTCCAGTCTGGCCTGTTTCTCGCAGTCGCCAAAGCCGACATTCATGGCAAAACGTTCGAGATTCTCGCCAGTGATGACCAACTCATGTTGTGCTACGGTCGCATAGTCACGATGCCCGCCGCAGCCATCCGGTAGCCGCCGACGCGACGCAGGGCGCCGATCACGGTAAATGCAGGACGCGATACCCAGTCGATGCAGCATCCGCTGCACGGCCTCGAGACGTGACAGATCCGACTGAGCCAAGCGAACGCTACTCCCCTTGACCTGACTGCCCTGCACCGAGCCATCAGCATCGAAGAAACCGCGCAGGAAGCCCCGATAGGCGTCGGAAGAGGCTTGCTCCAGGCTTGCGGTAATGGCCTTGTTGCCAGGCTGCATTCCCATATCCAGCGCTAGTTCGCGTAGCGCCGACGTCGCCAGACGATATTCGTTACGACCTGTTATCTTCTGCCAACCAGAGAAGTCGGCACGATGCGGTAGAGCGCGGGCCGCATTTTCCGCTAACGCCATGATTGAGCGCACCCCTGCACTGATGGCATTGCCGCTTTCGCCATTGGCGACCGCTGCCACGGACCAGACCGAGAGAATCGCCTTGTCGCTCTTGAGCGTGCCATCACCAATCAGCAATCCAAGCAGATAGCCTTGATCCTCGCTCAGCGCTCCGGGCCATTCTGCATGAGTCCGATGGTCGTTGAGCAGAACCCGGTCTCCCTCACGTAACTCGCTGGTAGCACACCATTGGGTATCGGTACGGTAGCGAGTGAAAGACGAGACACGGCGCACCCGGTGGTCGCTCGTCAGCTTGAGACTGTATCCTTCCGCGGTACGAAGCTTGACTACCGGCTTTTGGGCGGTACGAAAGAACCCTTCCGATCCGCTTTGATGGGCCACACCGTCGATAATGGCCTCAAAGGGACGTCCGACCAATTGGCTTACCTGTCTGGGCCCTTCAGAGGTCTGAACCCATGTATCCGCCGTCACACACGGGTTGGTCGCGCGGATCTCCTCGCAGAACCAGTTGTTGTTCATGCGGTTGACCTGATCGATCAGGATGAAGCCCGGTTCGGCGAAGTCGTAGGTGGAGGACATGATGGTGTCCCACAGCTCTCGAGCCTTGATCACCTCGACGATACGACACGCCACACGGCCCTCGTCATCGATGCTGTAGCCCTCCTCGATCACCGGCCAGTCGCGGTAAATGACATCTTCGGGCTTGATGTCATCCTTCTCGCCGGGATGTAGCGGGAAGGCCAGAGGCCAGTCGGCATCCTGCTTGACCGCCTCGATGAACTCGTCAGTGATCAACAGGCTCAGGTTGAACTGGCGCAGGCGTCCAGGCTCACGCTTGGCCTCGATGAACTCCTTGACGTCCGGATGACCGACATCGAAGGTCGCCATCTGGGCACCGCGACGGCCACCGGCGGAGGCCACCGTGAAACACATCTTGTCGTGAACGTCCATGAATGCCAGCGGGCCATTGGTACCGGCGCCGGCACCGAATACAAAAGCACCTTTATGACGCAACGTGGAAAACTCATAGCCGATGCCGCAGCCGGCCTTGAGCGTCATTCCCGCATCCACCACCGAATCAAGAATGTCGTGCATGCTATCGCGGATAGCGCGCGATACCGTGCAATTGATCAGACTCACCGCCGGCTTGTGGTCCTCAGCGCCGGCGTTGGACATGATGCGTCCCGCCGGAATGGCGCCGTTTTCCAAGGCCCAACGAAACTTCCCCAACCACTCATCGGCCTTGTCACCTTCGACCGTCGCCAGTGCGCGCGCCACACGCTCGTAGGTCGCCCGGATATCCTTGTCGACAGGTCGTTGATGGCGATCCTTGAGTCGGTATTTGGAATCCCAGATATCGCGGGAAGGTGCCTGCAGCGGCACCTCGTTGGATGTCTTGACGGCCTTGGCGGAAGTGCTCATTAAGGTCTCCAGAAAAATTCTAATGTCGATTTGATCAGTGCTTACGGACGAAGGTTTCAAGGTGGTTCAACAACGCGCCCAGGCGCCCCTGGGCCAGGCCCTCTTCTTGGCCATCAAGCAGGTTCTTGAGTGTCAGACCCAATTCGGTATCGCCTTCTATCAGCAGGCGACGCTGGAAAAACAGGCTATCCGGGTCCTCGCGCCGAGTAGCCAGGCACAAGAACTCCCGCCAGCCACCTCGAATGACCGCTTCACCGGGCTCGTCCAGCAACATCAGGCGCTGATTCTCGAGCCCCAGGGTCAATGATACGCCCAGATCGCTGATGCGCAGAGTGATGCGACGACCTTCGAGGGCATCGAACTCGCCTTCCGCCAAGGGTTCGGCAAAGCTATGGTTGAGCACGGGCTCCACGATGCGTCGCTTGATCGCCAGAGGTAGCCTCGGATCAATCACACTGATGAGGCGAACCGGGGCTGGCGGGCGCGGCAAGGCGAAAAACGGCATGGCAATGACTCCATTAATGACAATATCCAGAGCGCTGAATGGGGGGCAATGCTAAGCCCAGCCCACATCCCCGATCATGATCCGTATCAAGAAAAGGTCATTTGGCAAGGATACGCCAAAACACCACATATGGTTTAACAACACTAAAATAACACAATATAGGCCATACAAAACCTCGTGTCAGTATCAATAAAGGGTCCAATTCTTGCCTTTGATGGCGGTGGAAAAAGCCTCACAACGATTGCCGTCATTCATTCCAGCCATTAAGATGTGTAATATATGCATCTTAAAAGTCGGGAGATGAGCCATGACTTTCGTCGTCACCGAAAACTGCATCAAGTGCAAGTACACCGACTGCGTTGAAGTCTGTCCCGTGGACTGCTTCTATGAAGGTCCCAACTTCCTGGTGATTCATCCGGACGAGTGCATCGACTGCGCCCTGTGCGAGCCGGAATGTCCGGCGGAGGCCATCTTCGCCGAGGACGAGCTGCCAGCCTCGCAACGTCATTTCATCGAACTCAACGCCGAGTTGGCTGAGCAATGGCCGGTCATCACAGAGAAGCAGGATCCCCCGGAGGATGCCGAGCAATGGGATGGCGTAGCGAACAAGCTTCCCTACCTCGAACGCTAGCGCTGCGGAAAGCCTTCCACTCGCCGGTCTTGCGAATCAAGTCCAGGGTAATCCCATGCACGCCAAGGTAATGACCATGCCAACTCATATCGACGACGACCAAGACTTTTCCTCGCGCAAGGCCAATTCTCCTGGCCGCGGCGCTGCCATTCTAATTTATGCCCTTTACCTGGGCAGCGTCATGGCAGTGGTCACGGCACCGCTCGGCGTAGCGATTGCTCACTTCAAACGGGGGCGTAGCGCCGAGTGGGTCGATACCCATTTCCGCTTTCAGATTCGCACCTTCTGGTTGGGTGTCGTGGCAGGCGGTATTGGACTGCTGCTGTGGAACTTGCTGGGCTATCTCGATGCTGCTCCCGGCATCGCCTGGGGGCTTGGCTACCTGTTCTTCACAGCCTGTCTGATATGGATGGTGGCTCGCTGCGGCGTAGGGATTCATCGCCTGATGGCCAATCGTCCCATCGATAACCCACGCAGCCTGGCTTTCGGTGGCGCCTCAGTGAGTTTCCATGACTGAATCACACACGTCGTCTTCACCGAATAAAGCCCTGCAGGGCGATGCTATCGATACCGATAGTGACTGGGGCCCGCTTTCCGCCCTGCCCGGCAACCCCTTGATGTGGGTGCTGATCCTGAGCGAGATGCTGGTGTTTGCCGCAGCCTTCGGCCTCTACGCCTGGATGCGCGCCGCCGAGCAGCCGCTTTTCGATGCCTCCCAGCAACAGCTCGATCCGATCATAGGCGGTCTGAATACCATGGTACTGCTGACCAGCGGGCTGTTTGCGGCGCTGGCAGTGAATGCTGTAGCGCGAGGTCAAATACGCAACAGCCGGCGTTGGCTGCTGGGGACCATGGCCCTGGGCGCAGTATTCTGTGGAATCAAGGTCATCGAATACATCGACAAGTTCGGTGCCGGCCTGACCCCGGACACCAACACTTTCTTTGCCTTCTACTATCTATTGACTGGCTTTCATTTCGCCCACGTGCTGTTTGGTCTGGGGGTGCTCGCCCTGGTGACCTGGCGCACCACCCTTGCCAATGTGGAGACCGCCACGGCCTTCTGGCATATGGTCGATCTGATCTGGATTCTGCTCTACCCACTGATCTATCTATTACGGTAGTTATCAAGATAGATAGGCTATTGAGATGGACATGACGACGACACATCCCACCACCCGCCGCCTGGTGCTGACCTGGTTGATTTTGATGGGGCTGACACTGGTATCGATGATCTCCGCCCAGCTCGATGCCGACGACCAGTGGCTAGCACTTCCGTTGTGGTCCGCGCTGCTGGTCTTGATCAGCACCGGCTTCAAGGCGCATCAGGTATTGATGATCTATCTCAATCTGCGCGTCTCAACGCCAGGCTGGAAAGGGGCCTTCATCGGGCTGGCCATCGTCATCCTGGGGCTGATCCTCTCCGGCTATCTGGCGGCACGCGCCAATCTTCTCGGCTGATCGTTCTTGGCTAATCAGGGCTGCCGACGCCGTTTCGGGTCGGCGCGCACCCATTCGTCCAATCGCCGCGCCACGACCATCAGCCCATAGACGATAAAGGGAGCGGGGAAGATCATCGCGACACCCCAATCCTTCGTATTGATGATCCAGGCCACCGGAATCACTACCGCCAGGAAGATCACCGCCCCTAGCAGTATCGCGATCACAGCGCGTGCAGTCATGAACGATTCGCTCCTTATCCAGCAATGATCTGACGGTAGATTCCTGGCAATGCCAGGGAAAGATGCTCTGGGCGCTGCACGATGGCGTAGCCACCGCGGCTAAACAGGTGCGGAATATACTGCCGCGCCTCCTGATCAATGGTCACACCGAACACCTTTATTTCCTGCTGGCGCGCATCGAGAATCGCTCGACGGGTATCCTCGATGCCATAACGCCCTTCGTAATAGTCGGTGTCGTTAGGCTTGCCATCGGTGAGCACCAGCAGCAGGCGATGTCGATTGGGGCGCTGGATCAGCTCATGGGTGAGATGACGAATGGCCGGCCCCATGCGGGTGTAGCGTCCGGGCTTGAGTGCCGCGATGCGCCGATCGACCCGCTCGTTCATCGGCTCATCGAAGGTCTTGAGGGTGTTGACCCACACCTTCTGACGGCGATGGGAGGTAAAGCAGTGAATTGAGTAGTCGTCGCCGCATCCCGACAAGCCATGGCCGAGCACCAGCAGCGCTTCCTTTTCCACATCCAGCACCCGTCTATCTTCCAACCAGGCATCCGTGGACAGAGATACATCCACCAGAATCGACACGGCCAGGTCCCGAGCCTGCTGACGAGTGGCTAGATACAGGCGATCGCTGGTTTCGCCGGTGGCGGCCAGGTCGCAATGGGCGCGAATCGCCGCATCCATGTCCAGCTCAGAGCCGTCAATTTGACCGCGCAACGTCTCACGGCGCGGCCGCAGCGCTTCGAACTCCCGACGCACTCGACGAATGCGCCGCCGAGTCGTATCGTCCGGCATCCAGTCCTCGCCCTCTTCGCTCTGCAGGTCCGTCAGCACCGCGCAGTGATCCGGCAGATAGATCTGCTTGCGATGATTCCATTCGGGGTAAAGATGCTTGCCGCGCAGTCGTTCGCCGCTGATCGCCTCCGGTGCCAGGTCCAGATCGATCTTGAGCTGAGAGGCGGCACGTTGCTGGTGCGGGCTTAGGGTGATCTCCTCCATCTGTTCCGCGGTGCTCTTGGCATTCTTGTCCTCTTCGTCATCCACCATGCGGTTGAGATTGATCATCTCGGAAAAGGACAGCATCTTCTCGAAGCGATTGAAGATCAGCGAATCCTTGCGTTCACTCTGATCCTGACGTCGGCGCTCGGCTTTGCGCTTGCCCTGGGTGACCGCCTGGGCCTGCTGATCGCCCGGCTCTTCATCATCTCCCAGAGGACGGGTTTCACCTTGGGCGCCTAACGCTACCACTTGAGCCCATAGCGGTACGGGAAGCGGTGGACGATAGCCCCGCGGCGCCTGAAAGGCATCCAGGGAGGCGTCGGGATCGTGAATTGCCGCCTCGAGTTCGGCTGCCTCACCGCTCAACCCTCGAGGATCCCCCAGCAGGCGCAGGATCACGGCCTCGACGGCGGCTTCGGTCGCCGGCAGACGACGCCGGGGACGAACAGCCAGCAGCGCCTGGCAGAGCCGGGCATGGCGCCCGCTGAGCCCTGGGAAATGAGCGAGTGCCGCGTGACTCGCCCGCAGAGCCTCACGCAGCCAGGCGATGTCCTGGCGCAGCGGGTCGTCATGATGTGGAACGCGACGTGCCTGCGCCAGGAAGGTCGCCAGCCAGAAGTAAAGGTCCCGGTTAAGCGTCGCATCGGCAAACAGATCGAGGGTGGGAGGCAGCAGCAGGTTTTCCTCGTCGCGCCGCGCGACATCGAGGGTTTCTTCGTCGAAACCCAGGCGTTGGCGCAGACTCAAGCGATGTGTCGAGTTGCGCGCAGCGATGGCCGACACCTCGACTCCCGCCTCGCCGCCGCTGGCGCGAAAAAACACACCCAGCACGGTGCGTAGATCCTCGAGACGAACCGCCGCCTCGGGATGATGCGGGTAACTGGTGGCATTGGACGCCCAGCGGTGCCAGTGGCGTCCGACGAACTCCTCCACTTCAAGAAAATCCAGCTTGCTCATCGACTCATGTCCCTCAAAACGCGTTTAGAGAGAAAGTTTTGATTCATGTCGCGAGCGATGAGAGGCTGATCGCCGCCGGAACGCAGTAGCCGGAGTTTACGTGTCGGTAAATGAGGATTACGAGTACCGCCGGCGGTCAGGATATCGAGCGCAGCAATGAATCAGGCTTTCTCAACCAAAAGTGGCGCGAATAGCCTCCATCAATCCTTCTTGCACATCATCGTCATCGGAAAGCGGCTCCACCAGGGTCGCTCGGGCCGCCTGCATGATGGGCATGCCGGCGACGATCAGAGTGGCGCAGTAGATCAGCAGACGCGTCGATACACCCTCCTCCAGATCCTGGCCTTTCATGTCACGCAATCGCGCCGCCAGATTGACCAGAGCGCTGCATCTATCCGCGGACAGACCGCTTTCCCGGGCGACGATATCGCGCTCCACCGCCGGCGGGGGGAAACCGAAGGTCTGGGCCACGAAACGCTGTCGAGTGCTGGGCTTGAGCGACTTCAGGATGTGCTGATAGCCCGGGTTGTAGGAAACCACCAGCATGAAACCCTCTGGTGCTTCGAGCAGCTCGCCGGTGCGCTCCAGCGGTAGCAAACGACGGTCGTCGGTCAACGGATGCAGTACCACGGTGACATCCTTGCGCGCCTCCACCACCTCGTCTAGATAGCAGATACCACCTTCGCGCACGGCGCGGGTCAGAGGACCGTCGACCCATCGAGTCTCGCCGCCCTGCAGCAGATAGCGTCCGGTCAGGTCGGCGGCGGTCAAGTCATCATGACAGGAGACGGTAAACAACGGCTTGCCCAGTCGCGCCGCCATATGGCTGACAAAGCGGGTCTTACCACAGCCGGTGGGGCCTTTGAGCAACAAGGGCAAGTGCTGGCGATAGGCATGCTCAAACAGTTCGCACTCGTTACCGACCGGTTGGTAAAAAGGAAGCTCACGATCAGCCTCGAGGGGCCGGGCGGATGAGGATGACATAAAGACACTCCAAGGAAGGATCAATATCCCGCGACCTCATTGAGGTCGCGGGTTACTACGTGGCGCGGCAAGTCAGAAGCGACTCAGTAGGCGCCGGATGTCATTTGTGTACCACCGGCCGGCACCTGCTCCCGGGCCGGGCCGAAGATGGCGTAGAAGAACAGCACTGCGGCAACGGCCACCGCCACACCGGCGCCCAGGCGCATGATGTAGAACAGTACAAGCTGGTCCTGGACTTCCATGTAGTTCATGCCCAGCACTCGCTGCAGATGGGTTTGCACCACACCGGCAAAGGTCAGGGTAAAGGTCATGAAACACATGGCGGAGGTCATGATCCAGAAGCTCCACATGTTCATGATCTGATTGTACGGCTGCACACGACGCAGCTGCGGCATGGCATAGGTAATGACCGCCAGTACCATCATCACGTAGGCACCATAGAACGCCAAGTGGCCGTGAGCGGCGGTAACCTGAGTACCGTGGCTATAGTAGTTGACGAAGGACAGGGTATGCATGAAGCCCCACACGCCCGCACCAAAGAACGCCGTGGCAGCACTGCCCAAGGTCCACAGCATGGCACTCTTGTTGGGATGATTGCGCCGCCCCTTCCAGAACATGCTGAAGGCAAACATCACCATGACAAAGAATGGCAATACCTCGAGAGTGGAGAAGATGCTACCGATGGGCTGCCAGTAGCCAGGCGCGCCGATCCAGTAGTAATGGTGACCGGTACCCAGCAGGCCGGAGAACAGCGCCAGGCCAATGATCACATACAGCCATTTTTCGATGACTTCGCGATCCACACCGGTCATCTTGATCAGCAGGTAGGCCAGCAGGGAGGCCATGATCAGTTCCCATACACCCTCTACCCAGATGTGCACGATCCACCACCAGTAGAGCTTGTCCAGCGCCAAATTGGATGGATTGAAGAAAGCAAACAACCAGAATACCGCTGCCAACCACAAACCCAGCATCAGGATCATGTTGACGGCGGTCCTGCGGCCCTTGAGCAAGGTCATGCTGGTGTTGTAGAGGAACATCAGGAAGGAGATGGTAATCAGCACCTTGACCCAGAACGGCTGTTCGAGGAATTCGCGTCCCTCATGGATACCAAGCTGGTAGCTGACTAGAGCTCCAGCGCCGGCGATGGCGAAGATACCCAGCTGAATGTAGGCAATCATCGGGCTATGAATTTCTCGCTCTGCCTCCTCCGGCATCAGGAAGTAGGTACAGCCCATGAAGCCGATCAGCAGCCAGACGATCAATAGGTTGGTATGACTCATGCGGATGATGTTGAAGGGCATGAATTCTGCCCAGAATTCCGGCACTACATAAACAGTGGCGGCCAGCAATCCAAAAACGACCTGCAAGGCGAATAGTGCCATGGCGATCGCGAAGAACGGATAGGCCACCCGTTGTGTTTCATATTTCATCGGTTCGATGCTCCTGTGTTCTTGAACCCTTGCCTTTTCTTAAACCCCTTCGGGCGCGCGATCGATCAGCCCGCTTTGGTGGGCGGCCAGTCCTGGGTGTTGATGGAATCGGTCCACTTGAAGAAGTCGACCAGGGCATCCAACTCTTCGTCACTCAAGTTGAACTGCGGCATTTGACGGCGCCCTGGCACATTGAGCGGCTGCGCCTGCATCCAGGCCTTCAGGCCCGCGCGTGCCGCTTCGGGATTTTCGCGACCGCCGTAACGATCCCAGACGTTGCCAAGCTCCGGCGCGAAGTAGGCACCTTCACCGATCAGGCTGTGGCAGTTGATGCAACTGTTCTCCTCCCACACCTCCTTGCCATGCTTCACCGAGGCGGTCAGCGTCGACTCATCAGTCGATGACGTTTTCATATACCAGTGGCTGTGGGCCGTCAGTGCAGCGAACAGCAAGAAGAAAAACAGCGACCCGCCGAAGAAGATATTGCGTGCCGCCGATTTGGTAAGACCATCGGCCATGTGGTTCCCCCCCTCTTTTTCGTTTTGCGGTGTTGTAGACCGGGCCTTTCATGAGCAGGATCCGACACACCTTTAACATGCATTGAAAATGCGTCTTAAAGATTATCCCACACCCTTACCACGGTCAATTGCCAAGATAGTATCTCGCCTTGGTCGACATTGTTGAATCCATCTTTTCGAGCACAAGATGACTTCCATCAATTTACATGCATCTAAAGTGCGGGCATCATCCGTTTTGACCGGCCCACTTCAGCCTAGCTCGAGCGGGTTTTCAAGAAGCATAAGAGGCATTTTGGAGTCTAGTTATGAGAATTCTAACCACCGTAGCATTAGTGAGCTGTGCGGCATTTGCTGTCACCGCCCAAGCCGCAGGCGACGCCGAAGCCGGCGCCGAGAAGATCACCACCTGCGTGGCCTGCCATGGCAAGGACGGCAAGGCAACAGCACCGATCTATCCCAACCTTGCGGGGCAATCCGCTCAGTATCTGGAGAGTTCTCTCAAGGCTTACCGTGAAGGACAGCGCGGCGGCGGCATGTCGATGATGATGACGCCGATGGCCAAGCAGCTTTCCGATGAAGACATCGCTGATCTTGCTGCCTATTACAGTCAACAAACACCCTGAAGCCAGTCGCTCCGGCTCTTTTCCAGGACCGGGGCACCTCCTGCTGCCAAAAACTCCATAGTTGATGTCGGTCAAGACTGTCTGATCGCCAAGCTGCCACACTAAACATTCATAAAACTTACCTCTATTGGCAAATTTTATCGCCTCCGGCAAACAAGGCCTGGCCCATGACGCTGATACCTTCCATTTTTCGATTTCTATCCATGCTGGTGGTCGTGTCGTGCCTGACTCTTCCCGCCTTTGCCATCGAACTCGATCAGGTCAAGCAGGACTTTCCCGAAGCCAGCAGCCTTGAAGCGGCGGAAAGCGAACTTCCGGTTCAGGCGGTCATGAAGGGCGATGAAGTATTGGGCTACGTGTTCGAGACCGTGGATATCGCGCCAATCCCCGCCTACTCGGGCAAGCCGGTCAATCTACTGGTAGGCATCGATCCCACAGGACAACTGACCTTGGCCAAGGTGCTCGATCACTCCGAGCCGATCATGCTGGTGGGGATTCCGGAAGAAAAGCTGCAGAACTTCGCTGCTGCTCATACCAATTTCAGCGTCAGCGACAACCCCAAGATCGGTACCAACCTTGACGCCATCTCCGGTGCCACGGTCACGGTAATCGTCGTCAACGACACCATCATGCGTGCCGCCCGTCAGGTCGCCGCCAGCCTGGGCATCATCGAGGATCCTTCCGCCCAGCCTGCCGCCACGGTCAAGCCAGACGTCTTCGAAGAGTCCGACTGGCAGACCCTGACCGGCGACGGCACCATCCGTCGTCTGCATCTGACTCATGGCCAGGTGGACGAAGCCTTCGTCGGCACAGCGGCGGAAGACTACCTCCGTGGACAGCCCGAACCCGCGGACAAGACCTTCATCAACCTCTACTACACCTATCTCAACGCCCCCATGGCAGGTCGCAACCTGCTCGGCGACGCCCGTTTTGAGTCGCTGATGGAGAGTCTAGAACCCGGTGAGCATGCCGTCGCGCTGATGGCCAACGGCGACTACTCTTTCAAGGGCTCCGGTTACGTGCGTGGAGGTATCTTCGATCGCATCGAACTGAGCCAGGACGGCCGCACCATCACCTTCCACGATCTGGACCATCAGCGCGTCGGCAGCTTTGCTCTCAGCGACATGCCGCGCATGACGGAAAAGGATATCTTCATCATCCGCGAGCAGGCCAGCTTCGATCCAGGCCGCCCCTGGCAACTGGACCTACTGGTGCGCCGCGCCTCTGGTCCGCTGGATACGGAGTTCACCCGCTTCAGCGCCGATTACAGCATCCCCGACGCCTATGTCGATCGCCCCGAACCGGTGGTGGAGCGGCCCATTTGGGTGCAGGTGTGGTACGACAAGGCGTTCCAGATCGGCGTGCTCGGCGCGGGATTATTGGTGCTGACCGCCGTCATGCTGTTCCAGGATGTGCTGGTGCGCTATCCGCGCATTCTCGAACCGCTGCGCATCGGCTTTCTGGTCTACACCCTGTTCTTTATCGGCTGGTATGCCCTGGCTCAGCTCTCGGTGGTCAACATCCTGACGTTCACCCATTCGCTGATGACCGACTTCAGTTGGACCTCATTCTTGATCGACCCGATGATGTTCATACTCTGGTCCTTCGTGGCAGTCAGCCTGCTGCTATGGGGACGTGGCGTCTACTGTGGCTGGCTGTGTCCCTTTGGCGCTCTGCAGGACCTGGTCAACAAGGCAGCCCGCAAGTTAGGCGTCAAGCAGATCGAGGTGCCCTTCGGCTTGCACGAGCGGCTGTGGGCCATCAAGTACATCATCCTTTTGGCACTGTTCGCCCTGTCGCTAAACTCCTTGGGAACCGCTGAACAATACGCGGAGGTGGAACCCTTCAAGACCGCCATTACCTTACGCTTCCAACGCGACTGGCCCTTCGTGCTCTATGCCCTGGGACTGGTGCTGGTGTCGGTGTTCAATCACAAGTTCTACTGCCGCTATGTCTGTCCTCTGGGTGCCGGCCTGGCGATTCCCTCCCGGCTGCGTCTATTCGACTGGCTCAAGCGCCATCGCGGCAGCTGCGGAACGCCGTGTCAGATCTGTGCTCAGGCGTGCGAGGTCGGGGCCATTCATCCGGATGGCCGCATCAACGCCAACGAGTGTCACTACTGTCTCGATTGCCAGGTGCTTTATTGGGACGACCAACGCTGTCCGCCGATGGTCAAGCGTCGCAAGCGCTATGAGAAAGCAGCGCGCGTCTCCGGTAACGCAGCCCAGCCTTTCGACCCCGCAGCGTCCGGTGCCGGCAACACCGCGCTGCAACGCATCCCCATCCACAATGAGGAATGAAGCATGTCAGACGATACTAAAAATGAACTGAAGAGCCTGAGCCGCCGCCACTTCCTGCGCAACACCGGCGTTGCGGGTGTGGCCGGTGCTGGACTGGCCGGTGGCTTCGGCAGCGCTGCGGCGCTTCTGCAAAGCCAGAAAGCGCGGGCCGCCAGCGAAAGTGGCGAGGTCGCCATAGCCCCGGGGGAGCTCGATGAATATTATGGCTTCTGGAGCGGTGGCCACTCCGGCGAGGTGCGCATCCTGGGCGTTCCCTCCATGCGCGAGTTGATGCGCATTCCGGTGTTCAACATCGACAGCGCCACCGGCTGGGGCATCACCAATGAATCCAAGCATATCCTCGGCGAGTCGGCGAAGTTTCTCAACGGCGACGCCCATCACCCGCACATCTCCATGACCGACGGTCGCTACGACGGCAAGTACCTGTTCATCAACGACAAGGCCAATACCCGGGTAGCCCGCATCCGTCTGGACATCATGAAGACGGACAAGATCACCACCATTCCCAACGTCCAGGCGATTCACGGGCTGCGCCTGCAGAAGGTGCCGCATACCAAGTACGTGTTCGCCAACGCCGAGTACTTCATTCCCCATCCCAACGATGGGCAGAACATGGAAGACCTCGAGAACCACTACACCATGTTCAACGCCCTCGACGCGGAAAGCATGGACGTGGCCTGGCAGGTGATCGTCGACGGCAACCTGGACAACACCGACGCGGACTACACCGGCCGCTTCGTCGCCTCGACCTGCTACAACTCGGAGAAGGCCGCCGACCTGGCAGGCACCATGCGCGAGGAGCGCGACTGGGCGGTGGTCTTCGATGTGGAGGCCATCGAAAAGGCGGTGGAAGCCGGTGACTACAAGACCCTGGGCGACTCCAAGGTACCGGTGGTGGACGGCCGTCATGGCTCCAAGCTGACCCGTTATATCCCGGTACCCAAGAACCCCCACGGCCTGAACACATCGCCCGACGGCAAGTACTTCATCGCCAACGGCAAGCTCTCCCCCACCTGCTCGATCATCGCCATCGACAAGCTGCCAGACGTGTTCGCCGACAAGATCGAGCCGCGGGACGCCGTGGTCGGTGAACCGGAGCTGGGCCTGGGGCCGCTACACACCACCTTCGATGGCCGGGGCAATGCCTATACCACCTTGTTCATCGATAGTCAGGTGGCGAAGTGGAACATCGAGGATGCCATCCGCAGCTACAACGGGGATGAGGTCAACTATCTGCGTCAGAAGATCGATGTGCATTATCAGCCCGGCCATAACCACGCCAGCCTGACCGAGACCCGGGACGCGGACGGCAAGTGGCTGGTGGTACTCTCCAAGTTCTCCAAGGATCGCTTCCTGCCGGTGGGTCCGCTGCGCCCGGAGAACGATCAGCTGATCGACATCTCCGGTGAGGAGATGAAGCTGGTGCACGATGGCCCGACCTACGCCGAGCCTCACGACTGCATTCTGGTGCGGGCCGACCAGATCAGCCCGCGCAAACTGTGGGACCGTAATGATCCTTTCTTTGCGGTCACTCGGGAGCGAGCCGAGAAAGACGGTATTGAACTGACAGCGGACAACAAGGTCATCCGCGATGGTAACAAGGTGCGGGTCTACATGACCTCGGTGGCGCCGCAGTTCAACCTCACCGAGTTCAAGGTCAAGCAGGGCGACGAAGTCACCGTGACCGTGACCAACCTGGACCAGATCGAGGATCTGACCCACGGTTTCTGCATGGTCAACCACGGCGTGTCCATGGAGATCTCACCGCAGCAGACCGCGAGCGTGACCTTCACTGCGGACAAGCCCGGGGTGCATTGGTACTACTGCAACTGGTTCTGTCATGCGATGCATATGGAGATGACGGGGCGGATGCTCGTAGAGCCTGCCTAAAGGAAACCGGTTGGAGCACGCCTCGACGCCAGGTTGACTCGAGGCTGCTCCGCCGACAGGCCGTCGAGGAGGCGCTGTGAACCCATCCCTGGGCGCTACTTTTGCCATCCATGGCAAAAGACCTCCTCTTTGGCCTGTCCCCGGCGCCTCTCGTCATTCCTACTTGCGCCTATATCTTATACTCCCCCTCTACTTGTTTCACCGGCCCAGGAACGCCATGCGCTACCTTTTTTGGGTTCTCCTATTTTTCAGCTTCCCCGTTCCAAGCTGGGCGGCGGAGTACCGGGCCACGCCCGACAAGCCTCTGCAGGCGCAGATCGAACGCACCCAAAGCGGGGATCGTCTGATGCTCGCGCCCGGGCGCTATACCGGGTCGATAACCATCGACCATCCATTGAAAATTCACGGCGCTGGCCAGGCGATAATCGACGGCCAGGCCCAGGGCCATGCGGTCACCATCGATGCCCCCAAGGTGACCCTCGAGGGCCTCGAAATCGTCAACTGGGGCAGGAATCTCACCGATCTCGATGCCGGTGTCTTCGTCACCGAAAACGCGACCGACAGCGTTATCCGCAATAATCGACTCGAGGGTCCGGGCTTTGGTATCTGGCTGGGTGCGGTCAGCGGCGTCCAGGTCGTCGACAACATCATTCGCGGCGATACCAAGATACGCTCTCAGGATCGCGGTAACGGCGTGCACCTGTTCAACGTGCGCGACGTACTGGTCGAGGGCAACGACATCGCTCACACTCGCGATGGCATCTACATCGACAACAGCAGCCAAAGCTTTCTGAACCGCAATGAGCTGCATGATCTTCGTTACGGCATTCACTACATGTATGCCTATGACAACCATTTGGAAGACAACCTGACTCACGATACCCGCACCGGTTACGCGCTGATGCAGTCCAAGCGCCTGACGGTGCTGAACAACCGTTCCGTCAACGACGAAAACTACGGCATCCTGATGAACAACATCACCGGCTCACGGCTCCAAGGCAACCGCATCGAGGGCATTCGCCAGCCGGTGAACGCCCGGGGCGAGGGCAAGATCAGCGGCGGCGACGGCAAGGCGATCTTCGTCTACAACTCCCAGTTCAACGAGTTTCTCGGCAACCGTTTCGCCAACAGCGATATCGGCATCCATTTGACCGCCGGCTCCGAGGACAACGTCGTGCTCGGCAACGCCTTCATCGACAATCGTCAGCAGGTCAAGTATGTGGCCACCCGCTCCCAGGAATGGTCGAAAGACGATAGCGGCAACTATTGGAGCGACTATCTGGGCTGGGATCTGGACAACGACAGCATCGGCGATACCGCCTACGAGCCCAATGACGCCATGGACCGCCTGCTATGGCGCTATCCGGCCGCGCGTTTGCTGATGAACAGTCCGGCGGTATTGGCGTTGCGCTGGGTACAGCAGCAATTCCCGGTCTTCAAGGCCGAGGGCGTGAAGGACAGCGCACCGCTGATGACCGATCCCACCCGCGACGAGGCGGACACATGAACGATATCATCACCTTTGACGGCGTGACCAAGCGTCACGACGACGTCACCAGCCTCAAAGATCTTCACCTTGGCGTGCATCAAGGTGAAGTGCTGGCGCTACTCGGTCATAACGGCGCCGGCAAGACCACTGCCATGAAGCTGATCCTCGGGCTAATCGCTCCGAGCGAAGGCGAACTGAGGGTATTCGGAGCAGCACCTCACGGTCCCGAGGCAGACCGCCTGCGCCGGCGTCTGGGCTTTCTGCCTGAAAACGTCGGCTTTTACGATCAATTGAGCGGCCGCGAGGTGCTCGACTACTTCGCCAAGCTCAAGCGCGTCGACCGACGCCAGATCGATGATCGGCTCGAACAGGTCGGCCTGGGGGATGCCTCCCGGCGTCGCGTCAAGACCTACTCCAAGGGCATGCGCCAGCGCCTGGGGCTGGCCCAGGCACTGCTCGGGGAGCCGCAGCTCCTGCTGCTCGACGAGCCCACCACCGGCCTCGACCCCGCCGCGACCCGGGACTTCTACACCACGGTCAAGACCCTTCGAGACCAGGGCTGCACGGTACTGCTATCGTCTCATGTCTTGCCAGGGGTCGAACCCTACATCGACCGCGCCTTGATTCTCGGCGCCGGTCGTCGTCTGGCCCTGGGCAGCCTCGACGAGTTGCGCAGTCAAGCGGCACTTCCACTGACCATTCGCGCCAAGGGGGACTGGTCGATGAACACCCCGCCGGCAGACCTGCCTGCTCACGATATGCGACGCCTCAACGGCCATGCCTGCGAGTTTCACGTGCACCCGGCAAACAAGATGCAGGTCTTGAGGCGCTTGACCACTACGCCCGGCATCGAGGACATCGAGCTGCTGCCGCCCAGTCTGGAGCATCTCTATACCCATTTTTCCGCTACCGAATCGACACGAGGTCTGTCATGAGCGCGGTGTTGAGTGTCGCCCGCAAGGAGTTCCAGGACGGTCTGCGCAACCGCTGGGTACTGGCCATCGCGCTGGTGCTGGCGCTGATGGCGGTGGGCATCGCCTACTTCGGTGCCGCCGCCAGCGGGGGGCTCGGCTTCACGTCCCTAGCCACCACCGTGGTCAGCCTGTCGACCCTGGCGGTATTCCTGATTCCATTGATCGCCCTGCTGCTGGCCTATGATGCCATCGTCGGTGAGCAGGAGGCCGGCACCCTGCTGCTGTTGCTCACCTATCCTCTGAGTCGCTCGGCGCTGCTGCTGGGCAAGTTCCTCGGTCACGGGCTCATCCTTGCCGTCGCCACCGCCCTGGGCTTCGGTATTGCCGGCATCGCCATCGCCCTCGGCGCCCCGGACGTCGATCTGCTGGCCCTTGCCGGCAGCATCGGCTTGCTGATCCTCAGCAGCGTGCTGCTGGGCTGGGTGTTCATCGCCTTCGCCTATCTGATCAGCGTATGGGTCGCGGAAAAGGCCCGGGCCGCGGGGCTCGCCCTGATCGTCTGGTTCCTGTTCGTGCTGGTTTTCGATCTGGCCCTGTTGGCGCTATTGGTAGGCGCCCGACACGGCGGCGACTGGCTGCCCTATCTGCTGCTCTTGAACCCTACGGACTGCTTCCGATTGATCAACCTGGCGGGTATCGAAGCCGCTCAAGCCTATTCCGGCCTGACCGCACTGGCTCGGGAGAATGCCTTCCAGCCCGGCTGGCTGATGTTGATCTTGCTGGGCTGGATCGTGGTACCCCTGGGCCTGGCGCTGCTGCGCTTTCGTCACCGCTCCGTTTAATCGATCGAGGATACCATCATGCAACACCGTTACTCGTTACCTTCACTGCTGCTCGTCCTCGTCTTCGTCTTCACCCTGGCAGGATGCGATCAGGAACCGGAGCAATCCGCCCTGGCCTCACCCCAACCCATCACCGATGGCGATGCCTGCCATGTATGCGGCATGACCATCACCAACTTTCCCGGCCCCAAGGGGCAGGCCTTCATGAAGAACGATTCCGAGGCCCTGAAATTCTGCTCGACCATGGATCTCTTTGCCTTTCTCAAGCAGCCGGAGAACGAGACGCAGATCAGCCATGCCTACGTACACGACATCGGTAAGACGACCTGGGAAGCCCCTGCTGACGATGCCTATATCCGCGCCGTCGATGCCTGGTATGTGGTCGGTCACGACCAGCCCGGCGCCATGGGTCACACCCTCGCCTCCTTCGCTGAACAGGACCAGGCCGAGAAATTCAGCAAGGAACATGGCGGCGAGATCATCCGCTTCGAGGATGTGGACCTGGAACTGCTGGGCAAACTGGGACGGGGAGAATTACATTGATTGGTGTGGAGATGGTTGGCCACCAAGATCAACTAGAGAGTGCATGGCATGACTACTTCTCCTAAGCATGTGACGTTCAACGCCGACAGCTTCTGGGTCGAACTCAGCGACGGCCGCACGATAGGCGTACCTCTGGCGTGGTACCCACGCCTGCTCAATGCCACCCAAGCGCAGCTTGAGGCCTATGAGCTGAGCCCGCGAGGCATCCACTGGGATGCCTTGGATGAGGATATCTCTATCGAGGGACTGCTGGCGGGCCGAGGTGACATGACCCGACGTCGCCGACATGCCGCTTAAATGCAGGCGCTATATCTACGCGACCCTACCCTACCACCAGAACCAGCCGTGGCTCCCCGCCACAGCACCGGCCACCGTCACGAGACTGATAGTTAACAATCCCCAGTGAAGCCGCTGTATCACTCGAAAGGTCGAGTGTGGTGCTCGAGTGGCTCGTTCGTGAAACCAGCGGTGCAGGAACAAGGGTTCGAACACGAAGAGCATCAGGGTGAACACCAGCCACACCGCGATCATCGCGTGTGTCCACCAGTAGTGTACCGAAAGCAGGCGCTGCCAGCCCAGTAGATGCAGCATGTAGAAGCCGCTGGCGCCGGCCAGTAATGTGGTAATTCGCGACTGCCAGGCGAAGCGCGCCTCCACCTTTTCGAAGAAGGCAACGGCTTCCGAAGGGTCCTTGAAACGCCTGACTGCCGGCAGTAGCACCGTGGTGACCATGGCAACGCCCCCTATCCATAGCACCACCGCCAATACATGCACGACCCGCGCCAAGGTGAGTTCCGTCAGCATCGCTTGCTATCACATCCTTCCAGCAGATTCACACTGTGCGCGAGAAGCGCCGCTCTCGAGAATCCGCGACGATGTAGGCATCGAAGGCCATGGCCACGTTACGCATCATCAGACGTCCTTGCGGGTGCAGCACCAAGGCGTCTTTCTCGATGGTGATCAGCTTGTCGGCCATCAATTCATCCAGGGAGGCCAAGGCATCGGCAAAATAGTCCTGGAAATGAATGCCGTGGGCGGACTCGATATCGGCGAAGTCGACACTTCCATGACACATCAACTGGTGGATGACGTCGCGGCGCAGATGATCGTCCGCATTGAGCCGATAGCCACGCTGAATGGGCAGTTGGCCTCTATCGAGACACGCGTAGTACTCCGACAGCACCTTGGCGTTCTGGCTATAGGTATCGCCGACCTTGGCGATGGCGGAGACGCCCAGGCCGATCAGGTCGCAGTCGGCATGGGTGGAATAGCCCTGAAAATTGCGCTGCAGGGTGCCGTTGTCCCGAGCTCGGACGAGTTCGTCGTCGGGTAGCGCAAAGTGATCCATGCCAATGTAGACATAGCCCGCCGCCTGCAGGTGGCCGATTGTCAGTTCCAACAACTCCAGTTTGCGCTCCGGAGGCGGCATGTCTTCCGGGCGGATCAAACGCTGAGCGCGAAAGGTTTCGGGCAGGTGAGCATAGCTGTAGGTCGCCACCCGATCCGGTCGCATGGCGACGATCTTGTCCAGGGTCGTCGTGAAGCTTTCGACGGTCTGCAGCGGTAAACCGTAGATCAGATCGACGCTGATGGAGTCGAAGCCCGCCTCCCGGGCCGCCTCGATCAGCTCCAGGACCTGCTGCTCGCTCTGGACACGATTGACCGCCGCCTGTACGTCGTGATCGAAATCCTGGACGCCCAGGCTCAGACGGTTGAAGCCAAGGGCGTGAAGTTCATGTATCTGCTGTGGCGAGACGGTGCGTGGATCCACTTCCAGGGAGAATTCACGCTTCTCTCCCCGCTCCAGAGTGAAGGCTTCGTCGAGAGTATCCATCAGCTCGGCCATCTGAGCGTTGGTGAGATAGGTTGGCGTACCGCCCCCCAGATGCAGTTGAGTCAACTTGCGGGACGTATCGAACAGCTCGGCCTGCATGGCGATCTCTCGCTTGAGATACTCGAGATACTCCACCGCCTTGTCGGTCTTGTGGGTGATGATCTTGTTGCAGGCACAGTAGTAGCACAGGCTCTTGCAGAACGGGATGTGGATGTAGACCGAGAGTGGTTTAGGAGATGCGTCGGCGTTGCTGCGCTTCACCGCATCCCGATAATCATCCAAGGCAAAGGCGGCGTTGAAGCGCGGTGCCGTGGGATAGGACGTGTAGCGCGGCCCCGGTCGGTCATACTTTTCGACCAGGGTGCGGTCGAAGGTCAAATCATTTGGTTTCACGATCTCTCCACAGTCTCCAAGAATCCAGTGGCCACAAGCTCAATGAAAGCTAACCGCATCGCCCTTGCGATCGAAGGCCAGGAAATTGTCGATGGTCCCCTGCTGCAGCGATTCCACCATGCGCTGCAGGGGCTGCTCCGCCTCGTCGCTGCTGGGCGGCTGACGGCCATCACCGGCCAGGGCGGCGGCAAAGACGATGTCCCACTCGACTTCGGTACGTCGTGACTCCTCGACCAGCGCCGCCATGTCACTCAGTTCGTCGAGAGTCTTGTCGACGCACAGCACCGGTGCCAGCACACCGCCCTGCCCTTGCTCGAAGCGCTCGCGCTGGGCCGCGTCGGGATGATCCGGCAACTCGGCGCGGGCGAATACGAACAGCAGGCGCTGTGGTTCCGGCTGTCGGCGCGCCTCGTCCAGCAGATCGGCAAAACAGGCAATGGACACAAGGACCTCCTTACAATGACAACAGCAATATCCAGAATTTTGTTTACCCGAAAGTTCATACTCGATGAACTTCGCGATACCGGGCTGCTTGGCGTTTCATACCACCGCGGATGGCTCTGCATAAGCACTGAATGGCCAATAACCAAGCCAGGCTCCAGGCGAGGGCGGCACCCCACAGCAGCACCAGATGAAGCGATACCACATGCGGTGCAGCAAGCCGCAACAGCGTCGCCAGGGCAATCAACACGGTGAATACCGGAATCCGCCATTCGCGAACAAGATCCGCCGTATCGCGCCCACCGCTCTGCAGGATGGTGGAGCGCATCATGATAACACCCGTGAACGTCCCCAGCGCCCCCAACGTGATGACATGGATCAAGCCTGAGGTCATCTGCTGCTGCCACTGAGCGACACCGTGGCTCACAAGCCCAACCACCAGCCAACCATACCCGGCGCCTAGACAAAGCAGATCCGGTCGCTTCCTGCACCACCACAAACGCCAGCGTAGCAGACGTACGAGCGCCACCATTCCCGCCGCGATGAGCATCAAGCCCGCCCAGTTGCGACTAGCCGGCCAGCTCATCAAGGCGATGGCCAGGATCATGCTCAGAATCAATAGCCCTTCGATCCGCGGCTGGACGCGCGCGTCCAGGACCTTGCCCAAACGCTGGCAATGTCCCGCCATTGCCGGGGCAATCACCCGCCCTCCCATGAACAGCATCAGCAGCGCCAGCAGCAGTACGGCCTGATACACCAGGGCGTGTTGCAGTAGCGGTGCCTTGTCCGCATGAATCAGCCAGAACAGGATCGATGCGAGCAGGCAGATCAGTAATAGAAGCGGGCTCAATAGGCGATTACGCCATTTCTTGGCGGAACGAAAACGCGGCACGAGATGAAATGCCAAAGCGAGCGCAAATAGGGTACCGATCAACGGTGGCCAGAGGCTGGCCGGTGCCAGTAGATACCCGAGGCGCGCCCCGAACCATAACCCGAACAGCACCAGCAGACGCCGAGGACTCAAGGGTCCCAGCAGGTATCCCGCGATCACGGCCAGGGCAAAGCCGAACAGCAGCTCCCGCGCATGGCCAAGGCCGTCGCTGATACCCGGCAGCAGCATGGGGCGGTAGAACATGGCCCATAGCGACAAAGGCACCAGCACTGCTGCATACAGACCCGCCGCAGGGAAGAACAGGAGCTTCGCCGGCACCTTGCGTTGATTGCTCACAAAGGCCCTGCGCTTGTGCACTTTATACCCGCCAATTAATATACATAGGGAATGCATCTTATATGGCCAATCGCGCTCAGAAAAGTCCGCCATGGAACAATGCATCCTTTGGCTCGTCTGATTTATCAGCAGAGCGCATTAGTTGGAAGCGGTTTTGAGGCCGTCCGTTGCACCCTGACACGCCCAACGTCGCGCCTTTACTGAGCGGCAAGGGAGTCCACGCTCGCAAGGATTACTACATGCATATCACCCGCTATACCGACTACTCACTGCGCGTGCTGCTCTACGTGGCGCTCAAGGGAGAGGAGCGCTCAACCATCAGTGAAATCGCCGAGCGCTACGACATTTCCCGCAACCATCTGATGAAGGTGGTGCAGGAACTCAACCACAAGGGCTATCTGCAGGCGATTCGAGGCAAGTACGGTGGCCTGTTGCTGAAACGACGCGCTGAGGACATCAATATCGGAGCGCTGGTCCGAGACACCGAACAGGACCTGGCCCTGGTGGAATGCTTTGGTGATAATAACCAGTGCATCATCACGCCTGCCTGCCGTATCAAATCAGTACTCTTCGAGGCGCTAGAGGCTTTTTTCCGTGTGCTCGATAGCTATACTCTCGCCGATATGCTGGGGCCGGACCCGCAAACGCGTACCGAACTGATCAAGCTATTGCAGCTTCATAACTCGCCTTGCGAGACACCGCTCGTCAACTCCTGAATCTGTCGCGTATATCCTTTGCTTCCCAGTGCGGGAAGTATTTGCGAATCAAGCCATTGAGCTCGAGTTCAAATCCCTGCCAATCGATTGTGTGGGCCAGCGTCGTATCACATCTGGATTCCCCTGCACCCCGCATCATCCCCGCCCCTACGGTCACGTTGCTTAGCCGGTCGATGACGATGAAGCTGCCGGTGCCCGGGCTACGGTGATAGTCGTCCACCGGCAACGGCGCGGTGAGCTCTAACCGGCAACGACCGATGGCGTTCAGGCCCAGATGATCGGCGTTCCTATGCGCCAGCGTATTGACATCGATCTGGTAGTCGATGGCACTCACCTGCCCCACCGCTTCCCGGGTTCCCAGCTTGATGTCGTAATGCCTGCCGATTGCCAGCGGTATCTCATGCATCCAGACGATATCCGCCTCGAAAGTATCCGACAGTGCCACTTCCTCGGCCTCACCCACCAGCAAATCGCCTCGGGAAACATCGATCTCGTCGTTCAAGGTGACGGTGATCGCCTGGCCCGGAGTGGCCAGTTCCAGATCGCCATCGAAGGTGACGATGCGCTCGATGGTGCTGACGTTGCCTGACGGCAGTACCTTGACCGCCTGCCCTGGACCCAGCGTGCCGGCGGCCAGGGTGCCGCAGTAGCCACGAAAATCGAGATGCGGGCGGTTGACGTACTGCACCGGCAAGCGCACATCCGATGAATTCTGATCCGGGGTAATTTCGATTCTCTCGAGCAGTTCAAGCAGCGCCGGGCCAGCATACCAATGGATATGCTGACTCCTGTCGACCACGTTATCCCCCTGTAGCGCCGAGATCGGAACGCAGCGAATATCCTGTACGGCGAGCTTTTCCGCGAAGGCGCGGTAATCGGCGACGATCTCGTCGAAGCGCGCCTGGGAGAAATCGACCAGATCCATCTTGTTGACCGCGATCACCAGGTGCTGGATGCCCAGCAGATCGGCGATGAAGCTATGCCGCCGGGTCTGGGTCTGCACCCCGTAGCGCGCATCGATGAGGATCACCGCGAGGCTCGCGGTGGAGGCGCCGGTGGCCATGTTGCGGGTGTACTGCTCGTGGCCCGGGGTGTCGGCGATGATGAACTTGCGCTTGTCCGTGGAGAAATAGCGGTAGGC
>NZ_JBNCAN010000036.1:0-28878 GCF_049808615.1 Halomonas sp. GXIMD04776
GGCGGTGGGCATGGTACATTTTGTCATGGCGGCTGATGCGGTTGATTCTGGTGTAGGAGCTTGAATTATAACCGATTTTCAGCCGCTTTTTTCATGCCCGATGCAATATCCGGGCTAGGATCCCGGATAAAACAATTACGTTTACAAGCCAAGCTCAGCAAGGCGGCCTTGGCAAGAAAGGTCGGCGTATCCGATGTGTCGATCTCCTACTGGGAGTCCGGCACCATTAGACAGATTGGTCACGAGCGACTTCTTGCGCTCGCCGGAGCGCTGGGGTGCAGCCTCGAGGATCTGCTGGAGGCCCCCACTCCGATTCCTCATCCCCAGCGCGTCCTCTATATTCAGGCGTATCAATCGCCACCCTGGTTGCAGAGAGCGGCGCCGGTCACGATACTCGGCGATATCCCCGTGCCGAACCTGAGTGGAGATTGCCATCTGGTCACTCCAGCATTGGGAGAGAAATTCGACTTTATCGATACCGGCGATCTGGCCGCAATGCTGCCGACCAATACATTCGTGCAGGATGGGTTATATATACTCGAGCGCTTCGGGAGATTGATCGTGCGTTATCTGGCTCGCACGGACAATGGCGATATCGATATCAGCGATGAGTCCCGGCATCTGGAAAGCGCACCGGTGAGCAATCTGCCCTACAAGCCACTCGGCCACGTACGTGCGCTATGGCAACTTACCGATATCGATGCCGAAACGTTCTACAGTCAGTAGTCGCCTAGGGCCTGTTGACGTTTCTTCAGGGCCGCGACAGAGATTCATTGGGTGCAGAACAAGGCGTGAGGAGCATCGTTGGGTTGTTTCCAATGAGCGACGAACAACGCCGTGCTGATCCCAATGGACCCTGTCCCTTCGGGTTGCGCGCCAATCGCGCATAAAAGTAGGCCCGGCCATTTCTGACCGGGCCTTGCCGAGCAAAGGGCTCGGCGTGACGGAAAGTACTCGAATTCCTTGGCATCCAAGGCTTCCTGCCTAAACTGCCTCCATTTCCATCATGATCATCCTGATCACGCACGTCCTGTGCTTGCAACCATTCAATGGTTACTGCTTTCCGTTCGAAAAACTCCAGTTCCTTATGTCAAAAGTGTGCTATTCCGTGCAAGACAGACACCTGATGGTGTCCATATGCTCTCCTTGGCATTCTTTCGGTAACCTGGAGCGCGAAGTAAGCTTTTACACTTGCTTCTAATGCAATGCATCCTGCAAGCAAATCGAACGACTCCTTCATTCGATGAGAGGCATTATGTCGCATAAAAATCGAATTCGACTTAACAGGAGTTAATCATGGACGAAATATCATGTCAGTTATTTGCGGCATTTTTTGTAAGCTATTTCCTACAAAATATGCGTAAAGGATAATGTCTGCCTCGGAAAACATAGCAAGACATTCTCGGACCAATGCAACACACCGCATAGTACGATGCGTCTGTTTTACATCCATGTGATAATGAGCGGATATACCCTCGAATGACTGGCTCAGCAGCATGACGCCTCTTCACACTGATACAATATCCGACGCGCGTATCGCCCGACCCACACTGGATAGAACCTTTTCCGTCGCGCCGATGATGGATTGGACCACCCGGGACTACCGGGCCTTTGCCCGCACGTTGACACGTCATGCCCTGCTCTACACGGAAATGGTCACTACTGGCGCCATCCTGCATGGCAGTCCCCGGGAACGCTTTTTGGGCTATAGCGATGTCGAGCATCCCCTGGCGTTACAGCTGGGCGGCAGCGATGCCGGCGAGCTTGCGGAGTGTGCCGCCATCGCCGAGTCCTGGGGCTACGACGAGGTCAATCTCAACGTGGGCTGCCCAAGCGATCGGGTGAAGAACAATCTGATCGGGGCCTGCCTGATGGCGTACCCCGACAAGGTCGCGGCCGCCATCAGGGCGATGACCGCAGCGGTGGACATTCCCGTAACGGTGAAATGTCGCATCGGCATCGATGCCCAGGATGAGGATGCAGACCTTGAGCGCTTCATTACCGAGGTCGCTGAGGCCGGTTGCGATACCTTCATCGTACATGCACGCAAGGCCTGGCTGGAAGGGCTTTCTCCCAAGGAGAACCGGGACATTCCTCCACTGAATTATGCTCGCGTGCAGCGGCTCAAGGCAGCCCACCCCGAACTGCACATCGGCATCAATGGCGGTTTGAAAACCCTTGCTGCTTGCCAATCGCAGTTGGAGCACGTGGATAGCGTCATGGTGGGCCGAGAAGCCTATCAGAACCCGTGGCTACTCGCTGCGGTAGATGAGACCTTCTATGGCCAACCGGGCCCGGCACGCACTCGACACGAGGCAGCTCTGGCACTACGCCCTTACATTGCACAGCGCCTGGAGGAAGGCGCCAAACTCAACCATGTGACCCGTCATCTGCTGGGACTGTTTCAGGGTTGCCCGGGAGGAAGGCGTTTCCGCCGTCACCTGTCCGAGAACGCGCACCGCGAGGGAGCCGATTTGCAAGTCTTCGACGATGCGCTTGGATTGGTAACACCTGTAATGGATAAATCGGTCGTCGCTTGAAGTTCAGACGCGTTTACACGGTTTCCAGGGTCGGCTCAAAGTCTTGCTGGAAAGATTCGACCGCGCTTTCCGCCTCCTCGATGGCATCGAAGCGGGCTACATGGAACAGCGCCTCACCTTCATTGACCAATGGCAGATTGCTCATGCCAATGACGATTCCATCGGCATTGGCGATGACTTCGCCTTCTGCGTTGCCGAAAGGGTCCGCCACCAGACCCAATAACTGGCCCTTGGCTACCCGGGCACCAAGCCGAACCCGAGGACGGAGGATGCCATCTCCCGAGGCCCTCGCCCAACTCGAGCCATTAGCGATTTCAGCGGACCTTGGTCTCGCACGCTTGCGACTCGGCGCCAGCATTTCGAGTACACGCATTACCCGTAGGATGCCACGCACCCCCGGGGCGATCGACCATTCGTCGAAACGCAGCGCTTCGCCGGCTTCGTAGGTCAACACCGGTACACCCCGGCTCTGGGCGTAGGCACGCAGACTGCCTTCCCGCAATTCCGCATTGAGGATCACCGGCGCACCGAAGGCATCCGCCATGCGTGCGGTTTCAGTGCTGGAACCCAGTTGTGCGCGAATCTGAGGCAGATTGGTGCGATGAATGGCGCCGGTATGCAGATCGATGATATGGGTGGCGAGATCCACGATTTGCTCGCGAAACAGCGCAGCCACCCGGGAGCCCAGCGAGCCCGCCTCGGCGCCGGGAAAGCAGCGATTGAGATCGCGTCGATCCGGCAGATAACGGCTGTGCTGCACGAATCCGAAGACATTGACGATCGGCACGGCAATCAGCGTGCCGCGCAGTCGACGTAGCGCAGACGAGCGTAACAAGCGTCGCACGATTTCCACGCCATTGATCTCGTCGCCATGAATGGCGCTGCAGACCAGCAAGACCGGTCCGGGCTGGCGACCATGCACGACCTCCACCGGGATATGCAGCGGCGCATGGGTATAGAGTTTGGCGACAGGAACATCGATCTGCGTGCGAGTGCCGGGCGAAACGCGCACACCCGCGAGTTCGAAAGGGGCTTGGGCCATCACGGCTTCCTTTGACAAAACAGCGTTTTCTTTATACGCCGTGATGCGCTCGATGACGACCCTTTATCTTACTTTCTTGCCAAATTCGACTGAAGCAATCGATTGATCACTGCCGAATCGCCTCTAGCTCGAAGATCAACTCCACCTCATCACCGACCATGCCATTGTCGACGCCATAGTCCATGCCCCATTCGCTACGCGCCAGCGTGGTGCGCGCGGACAACCCCAGCGTGTACTGCTTATGGCCGAAGGGATATTTTTCCGCCTTGTTGAGGGTGACGTCGAGACTCACTGGATGCGTTTCGCCCAGCATCGTGAGATCACCGGTCAGCATGCCCTGGGTATCGCTTTCAGCGCTGAAATCGGTAACCTCGAAAACGATCGAGGGATACTCCTGCGCGTTCAGAAAGTCGTCGCTCAATACATGCTCGTCGCGCTTTTCATGATCGGTGAAGAGGCTCGCGGCGGGTATTTCCACCCGCCCGGACGAAAGTGCCTGGGTCTGCTCGTCATAGACAAATTCACCCTCGCCTTCCAGAAACATGCCAAGTTGCTTCTGGTAGCCGATATGATCGATCAGGAAGCCGATCGAAAAGTGCTCGGGATCGATGCGATAAGTGTGCGGTTCGGCCTGAGCCGGTAACGCCCCCCACAGGAGTCCACCCGTGATGGTCACCACCGATAGGGTGCTGCGTAGTGCGATAGACATGTCAAGACCTCCCGAGGGCTGGCTATGGTGATGGTGTACGCTTCTGGGCCGAAAGCCAGCGTATATCCACCAGGAACGACAACGACAACAGCAACAATGACAATGCGGTGATGCTCGAGGCCATGGTGCTCGATGTTAAGGGGAGCAACCCACATAATAGCGACAGTGCCTGCCATACGCAGATGATCTTGCGTCGCTGGCTCCTGGGCAGCTCCCGGGTAAGCCACGGCCACACCCGACCGCCCAGGATGAAGCCGTACCGCATCAACCCGATGAGCAACACCCAAGGCCCCACCTTGTCGAGAACGATCAGCGCCAGGCACAGCACCAGAATGAAAAAGGCGTCCAACTCCATGTCGAAGCGTGCCCCGAAGGCGGTGGCTGAGCGGGTCAATCGCGCAATCCATCCATCCACACCATCGAGAAGCAACGCGCCGAACGCCAGGGTCGCCATGACGTCGGGGTGACGCGACATGAAGTCCGGAAAGATGATGGCGCCTGCAAGAATCGCCACGAGCATGCCCCGCAGCAATGTGACCCGGTTGGCCCAGCCAAGCCACCGGCGCGTGGGCGGCCAGGTCTTGAGGACCATCACTATCATGGTCAAGTACACCACACCGGCGCTCACGCGTAGCCCTAATGGCGCGGCCAACCAGAGCAACACCCCTTCCAGCAACCCCACGAACACCACCAGGGCGATGACGCATTCGACGAGAGTTAACGCATTGAGGTGGCCATACCCCTTTGCCTGTGCTGATACCTCTCGACGGCTATTCTGCATGCTGCACCTCTTGTGGGTTGTACTTGATGACAAGGCGATGAAAAGATTCGAAGCTCCACGGGTGAACGTTGATTTTGACAATGCTAAAAAACTAATCGAATGCTTATGAAAACGACAACCCTTGATGCCTGTTGCATGAATGTGTATTCATACAATATTTATACAACGATTGAACAATAAATGTACTCAGGAGTCGAATACCTGTAGGTCGATAGCGATGGGTCGGCATACATCCACCTCTTTTCAACACGTCCTGAAGGAAACCGCCCGAAGGAAACGCCATGTCTTCAATCACCGCTAAAGCCTTCTGGACCCTGGCCCCGAGACGCGGCGCACTACGTGACGAGACGCTATCCGCACCCGGCCCCGGCGAAGTGCTGATCCGCACCCGTTACAGCGCTATCAGTCGAGGCACCGAAGGGCTTGTCTTCAATGGACAGGTGCCCCTGAACGAACGTTCACGCATGCGGGCGCCTTTTCAACAAGGCGATTTCCCCGGCCCCGTCAAATACGGCTATGCCAGCGTCGGAATCGTCGAACAAGGGCCCCTGCATTTATTGGACCGCGCGGTCTTTTGTTTATATCCCCACCAGGATCGCTATGTCGTACCGCAGAGCGCAGTACTGGCTCTGCCAGGCGAACTGCCCCTCGAGCGGGCAGTGCTTGCCGCCAATATGGAAACCACCATCAATGGTTTGTGGGATGCCGGCCCTCGGGTGGGCGATCGCATCAGCGTGATTGGCGCCGGCGTGGTAGGCGCGTTGATTGCCTATCTATGTACGCAAATTCCCGGCACACGGGTACAACTGATCGATATCGCACCGCAGCGAGAGACGCTCGCCCGCGCCCTGGGGGTGCCCTTCTATCCTCCAGACCAGGCCGAAGGCGACAACGACCTGGTCATCCACGCCAGCGGTGCGCCGGAAGGGCTACGCACAGGGCTTGCATTGGCGGGGCAAGAGGCCACGCTGATAGAAATGAGCTGGTTCGGCCAACAGGAGGTGTGTTTACCACTGGGTGAGGCATTTCACTCTCGACGCTTGACGCTGCGCTCGAGTCAGGTCGGCACGGTGGCGCCGGTGCGTAGCCCGCGCTGGGATCATCGTCGTCGTCTGGGCCTCGCCCTCGACCTGCTGCAAGATGCCCGCCTGGATGCGCTCATCAGCGGCGAAAGCACTTTCGAGGCTCTACCGGAATTGATGCCACGCTTGTTGGATGGTGCCAACGGCGTACTCTGCCATCGAGTGGCTTACCCACAAACGGATAACGCTGCACAAGGAAATTAGTGTCATGTTCAGCCTGACAGTTCGCGATCACTTCATGATCGCCCACAGCTTCAACGGGGATGTCTTCGGTCCCGCCCAGCGCCAGCATGGGGCTACCTATATCGTGGATGTCACCTTCAAGCGCCCGACTCTGGACGATGACGACCTGGTCATCGACATCGGCCTGGCCAGCACCGCGCTTGGCGACATACTTGCGGAGTTCAATCTGCGCAACCTCGATGAAATCGCCGAGTTCCAGGGTCGCAACACCACGACCGAGTTCATGGCCAGGGTCGTCTTCGACCGCCTCGCCCAAGCCATCGATGAGGGTCGTCTCGGCCCGGCAGCCACGGGCTTGACCCATATGGGCGTGACGCTGCATGAATCGCATATCGCCTGGGCGAGCTACGAGGGGACACTGTGAACCATTCGCTGACGCTTATCGTGGCGGGTAATCCCGCTCAGTTCACCGGTGGTTACATCTACGATGCCCGCATCGTGACGGCACTGCGTCAACGCGGGTGGGAAGTCGAGGTCATCGGTCTCGAGGGTCGCTTTCCCGAACCCGATGCAACTGCCGCCGAGGCCCTGGAAAAGGCGCTGGATCAGCAACCCGATGGCGCCCGCGTGGTCATCGACGGCCTGGCCCTGGGCGGTTTGCCCGAGGTGGTCGCCGTGCATGCAAAACGCCTTGAGTTGACTGCCCTGATTCATCACCCCCTGGCGGATGAAACCGGTCTCGACCAGGCACAACGCACCCGCTTCCTACTGAGCGAGACCCGGGCCCTGGCCGCCGTCGACCAGGTCATCGCCACCAGTATTTTCACTGCCCGGCGTCTTGCGGATTTCAATGTCGCCGCCGAGCGTATTGCCGTCATCGAGCCCGGCGTCGAACCTGCGCCGCTCTCGTCGCGTAGCAACAAAACAGCCCAGCACAGCGGTGACAGGCCCCCAGAATGCCAGCAACTGCTCTGCGTGGCGACCGTCATTCCCCGCAAGGGGCAGGACATTCTAATTGATGCCTTGGCTAAACTGCGGCATTACGACTGGCAGTGCGACCTGATCGGCGCCCTCGATCGCGACCCACAATTTGCTGAGAAGGTGACCACCCTCATTCATGATCACAATCTCACGGATCGCATTCAACTCCTCGGGGAACGGCCATCGGAAGCGCTGAAAACGGCTTATCACAACGCGGACCTTTTCGTTCTGCCGTCGCTTTACGAAGGCTACGGCATGGTGATCAGCGAAGCCCTGGCACACGGCCTGCCGGTCGTCACCACCACTGGTGGCGCGCTGGCCCATACCCTACCCCAGGCGGCCGGATTGGGCGTACCACCCAACGATACGCAAGCCATGACAGAAGCCCTGCGCCGCTGGTTCAACGAGCCCGACCTGCGCCAGCGTCTGACCCAGGGCGCCCATCGCGCGCGCGACAACCTGACAGACTGGCAAGCCGCTGGGGATGCCTTTTCCAAGGTGCTGTTAAGTGATTCATCCGGCGCAGCCAATCGCGGTATGACGAACGAGGTGGCCGACTCATGAATCAGCCCGCTCCCGGCAGCACCTTCGATACCGACTGGCTGAGCCTGCGAGAGAGCGCCGATGCCGCTGCCCGGGACGCTACGTTGACCGAGCACGCCAGACGCTACTTGATACAACGACAACAGCCTCAGCGCTCTTTATCGCTTATCGACCTGGGCAGCGGCGGCGGCAGCAATCTGCGCTTTCTGGTGTCGCGCCTGCCTGGTCCCCAGCACTGGCGCCTGATCGATCATGATGCCGCGCTGCTCGATAACGCCACCTTTACTGAAAGGCCGCTACGCGATAGCAACGGCGACCCCGTGGTCATTCAAGCGGATTGCCGGGATCTTGCGGGTCTTGAAGCCGACTGGCTGTCGGGATGCGATCTGGTCTGCGCCTCCGCGCTTTTCGATCTGGTGTCCCTGGAATGGCTGGAGCGCCTGGTAGCCGCCTGCACAACGCAGCAAACCGCGGCACTGTTCACCCTGAGCGTGGACGGCGAATGGGCGTTTGTCGATCGCGACGGTCAATTTCAAAACCATCCTGAGGACCGCTGGATTCGTCATCAACTCATCACTCATCAACGACGCGACAAGGGCTTCGGCACCGCCCTGGGCAGTCAAGCACCCCCGGCGCTGGAACAGGCCTTCAGCCGGCGCGGCTATCATGTGGAAAACGCTCCCAGCCCTTGGCGGCTGGCCCCCGGTCTTCCTGATACTCAAGCGCTAGGACGCGCCTTGATCAAAGGCTGGGCCACTGCCGTGCACGAACAATCGCCGGGTGAAAAGCAGCGCATGGAACGCTGGCTGAGTCGGCGCCTGGCGCAACTGGATGAGGGTGTTCTGGGGCTTGAGGTCGGCCATGTCGATCTGCTTGCTTATCCTGCCGAGTCAGCCTCGAAGGGCAGCGAGCAATGAGACCACCGGGCGCCCATCTGTGGATTCGTTTGCTGGCAAGCCTTGCACTGATGGGGGCTCTCGTCCTGTGGCTGGACACCTCGGTCATCCTTGCGGAAATCCAGGGGTTATCGCCCTACTGGGTGGCGCTGGCACTGATCTTGACCCTGCCTCAGGTCCTGATCTCCGCCTGGCGTTGGCGACTCACCGCTCGCCTTCTGGATATCCGCTTGCCCTGGCGGGCAGCCCTGGGCGATTACTATCTGGCCACCTTCCTCAATCAACTGCTGCCCGGCGGCGTCATGGGCGATGCCGCCCGCGCCTGGCGCCACGCCCAGGCCAGCGGTCAACGTGCGGCGGCATTGCGCGCCGTCATCATCGAGCGCGCTTCGGGGCAACTGGTGCTCGCTGTCATGGCTTTAGCGACGCTTCTTTCGCCGATCTGGCATCAACCCTTGGGCAGGTTCTTGAGTGCGCTATCAAGCGGCGGTTCGGACCGAGGGCTGCCGGAGGAAATCGGTGTCTGGCTTGTCGTGCTCGTGGTGCTGCTGGCGCTAGGTCTGGCGCTGAAACGAATCATCCTGAAGCCCCTGCAGCGACTCAAAAGGGTCTTCAGTGATCTGTTCAAAGGGCTTTTCAAGGGACTGGGCCGTGATCTGCACCGCACGCTGCTGAGCCACCAGGCCTGGCCACGTCAGTTGCTGGGCTCAGCGCTGGTAGTCGGTAGCTACGTGGCGGTGTTCGTGTGCGCTGCCCAGGCCATCGGTAGCGAGTTGCCTCTATCCACCCTACTGGCGCTCATTCCACCGGTGCTGCTGGCCATGGCCATCCCGCTGTCCGTGGCCGGCTGGGGGCTGCGTGAAAGCGCGGCGGCGCTGGTGTGGGCCGGTGCCGGTCTTGCCCCAGCCCAAGGCGTGGCGGTATCGGTGACCTACGGCCTGCTGGTATTGATCTCGAGCCTGCCCGGCGCACTATTTCTAGTGCGCCGCCGCTCCCGGCGCCTCGTCGGCGCCGAGCAGCAGATCGAACAGCGTATCCTCACCACAGGGAAAGGTTCTGGCCCGAGGGCGCAGCGCCTGATCGAGGGTCGCGATCGGCGTCAGATCGAGACCGGGGCGACCGGAACCGATCAGCAACGGCGCGATCAGCATGTGCAGGCGATTCAGCACGCCGGCCTCGAGAAAACGCGAGATGGTCACACCGCCGCCCTCGATCAGCACCCGTTCGAGCCCTCTCGCGCTCAGCGTCTCGAGCACACGGCGCGGATCGAATCCCACTTGGCCCACGGGCAGCACAATGCGCTCGACATGACTGGCGAAGGTCCCCGTGGCGGTGGCGTCCTCTCCGACCACATGCAGTGTCGGCGCCTCATTGGATTGGAAGACATGACGAGCACTGCCGAGTCGCCCTCGCGGATCGAGCACCACGCGCACCGGATGCCGCCCCTGCACATGCCGCACGTTGAGCTGGGGATCGTCCGCCTCGACGGTACCGGCGCCCACCACTACCGCATCGACCAAGGCACGCAGGCGGTGCAGATGTATCCGGCTCTCGAGCCCGTTGATGTAATGCGAGGCACCACTCTGGGTGGCGATGCGACCGTCCAGACTCTGACCGAGTTGGGCGATCGCCAGCGGCGCGACTCGTGCCACCAGCGGCAGCAGGCTATCGAACAGATATCGCACCTCGTCGGTGACACTTGCCCGACACGTCCAAACGCCCCCCGGCAAGACACGCAACCCCGATTCATCCGCCACAAAGGGCCTGGAAGATGACCAGTCATGATCGCGAGCAAGGCACAACAGGTGCCAGGCCGTGTCGATGTCGAGACAGGAGACGCACATCAAGCTTCTCTCACTTATCATTTGAAGGGTGTGAACAATCATCATGCGCAGCCCCATGAGTAAGCACAACCTCGCAACACAAGGAGATGTCATGCACCAGGTCGAACGAGCTATTTTCGATATTCGTCGCGGGCTTCCGGTGCTAGTGCGTGACGATGAACAGGATGTTCTCGTCCAGCCCATCGAGAGTCTCGATGACGGCATCCTGGAGCATCTTATCGCCACGGCAGGTGACGCCCCGGGCTTGGTGCTCAGCCGCCACCGCCTGGCCCTGCTGGGTGAGTCGATCAATGGCGAGTCTGCCCGGCTGCCGCTGGACTCGGCGATGCTGAACGCCGAACGCCTCCATGAACTTGCCTTTGGCGTGGGCCCCACCGTCGTTCTGCAAAACATTGTTCCCACCACCCGCGCCGATCATGCCGCCCTGACATTGATGCGCCGAGCGCTGCTGATCCCGGCGGCGCTTACCGCGCGAGTAGCCGATGAATCTCGCCAATCCGTCGAGGCATTGGTCGCGCGAGGGGAGCTGCTTGCTGTGGCGGCGGACGATGCGGAGCGCTGTTTCGATGCTGCCGGTGGTCTACTCAAGCGCGTCAGCGAAGCACATATCCCGCTGGCAGAAGCCATCGATAGTCGTTTCATCCTGTTCCGCGAGCCGGACGGGCTACGCGAGCATGTCGCCATCGTCATCGGCGACTCCTCCGCCTGGCAAGATGCGGTGCCCTTGCGCCTGCACTCCGCTTGTTTGACCGGCGACCTGTTTGCCAGCCTACGCTGCGACTGTGGCGAACAACTGCGCAATGCGGTGGCCGATATCGACGCCATGGGCGGCGGTGTATTGCTTTATCTCGCCCAGGAAGGACGCGGCATTGGACTCGCCAACAAGCTGCGTGCGTATGCCATGCAGGATGACGGCCTCGACACCGTGGATGCGGATCAACACCTGGGCTTCGGTGAAGATGAGCGTCGCTATGGCGTGGCGGTGGATATGCTCGCGTCCCTGGACATTCAACGGGTGCAGCTGCTCACCAACAACCCGATCAAGATCGCCGCGCTGATAGAAGGCGGCATCGAGGTCACGGATCGTCAGGCGCTCTATGGCCGCCTGACCGAACAGAACTATCGTTATCTGAATGCCAAGGCCAAACGTGGCGGGCACATGCTCGATGCAGTACTTGAAAATCACGAACGGCTTGGAGGCAAGTGAAAGTCGTCGATGCCCAAGGACCGGGTTTCCTCGATGAGCGCCGCCAGCAGCGCGGCATAATGCTCGACTAGCTGTGCGCCAAGGTTGGCATCGGCTAGTCGTGCATTACCTACCACTCCATCAGGATGCAGGTCCTCCGCCAGCCAGGCGAAAGCCGCCTCCCCCTCCGGCCCCAGCCATTCTCCGCGGGCGGCCATCGCCTCACCCCGTGAGGGGGGATGGCCGATATGCACCTGTCGCACCTTCTGGGGGGCCAAGTGCAACATCATCGCGGTTTCCAGCGCCCCACCATGCAGACCATGACGCAGCTCTTGCTGCGGTAGCGCTGCCGTGGGTGACGAAAAACGCATGTAATGGGCCTTCACCACCAGCATGCCCCAGCGCTTGCGCAGCTTGAGGGCCGCAATATCCGCCACCGCTTTGTTACCGCCGTGACTATTGAGCAGCACCAGACGACGAACCCCGGCGCGAGCGATGGAATCGCCGTAGGCTTCGATCACTGCGATGGCGGTCTCCGCCGGCAGGCTCAGTGTGCCGACGTAACTGGTGTGCTCCTGGCTGGCGCCCACCGCCAGCGCAGGCAACGCAAGCAGTGGGAAAGACGCAGGCAATCTCTCCATGGTCGCCTGCAAAAGCCCCAGACCGATATCCAGATCCGTGGACAATGGTAAATGCGCACCGTGCTGCTCGATGGCCGCCAAAGGCAACACGGCCACACTGTCTTGGCCGATGGCCTGCTCGAGCTCTGGTGAACTCAACTCCTGCCAATATCGATAAGGCGTAACGGGATCCGTCATGATGGCTCCAGATAGCGGATGAATGACCCGAGGGAATCATACCCCGGAGCAATCGTCTTGCTAACCAAGATGGGATTCTCCCTCTCAGGACTGGCAACCTCCCTGGCAATCAAGTAAAAACAACGCGTTCATTGCACGTCCCTTGTTTACCCTCTGCCCGCGCTTTGCCCGGGCATGATGGCGGCAACATCCTTGGAGTTCGATCAGATGCTGGAAGTCGTTTGCCTGTCCTTTGCCCTGGTATTGGGCTTGATCGCCCGCGGTTTCGGCCTTCCGCCCTTGATCGGCTTTCTCGGCGCCGGTTTCCTGATCAATTCCCTCGGCGATATCGTGGCACTGCCGCCCTCGACGCCGGAGGTTCTCCACTACATCGCTCACCTGGGCGTATTGCTATTGCTGTTCAGTGTCGGCCTCAAGCTCAAGCTCAAGAGCCTCGTTCAACCCGAGGTCATCGGGGGTGGACTGGCGCACTTCGTGGTCACGGTGAGCGTATTCGCGATGGGCTTGCACTGGCTTGCCGGTGTCGATTGGGCCAACTCGTTGATCCTGGCCATCGCCCTGGCTTTCTCAAGCACTGTGCTGGCGGCCAAGAGTCTCGAGGAACGCCGAGAACTGCGCTCCTTTCATGGGCGCGTGGCGATCGGCATCCTGGTCATTCAGGATCTGATCGCTTTGGGCGTGCTGGTGTTTTCCATCGGTCAAGTGCCCTCACCCTGGGCGCTACTGCTGCTCGGCCTGCCCTTGCTGCGGCCGGTACTTCATCGCTTGATCGATGCCTGTGGCCACGACGAACTGCTGATGATGATGGGGCTGGTGCTGGCGCTGGTCATCGGCGGTGCGGGTTTTACGGCCTTGGGGCTATCCAGCGAGGTCGGCGCCCTAGTGCTGGGAGCGCTGATTTCCCAGCACCCTCGCGCCCAGGAAATCGGCAAGTCCCTGTGGGCGCTCAAGGAACTGTTCCTGGTCGGCTTTTTCCTCGAAATCGGTATGTCGGGACTACCAGATTGGCACTCCTTCGGCTTTGCCTTGGCGTTCGTCGCCTTGCTGCCGCTCAAGGCGGCGCTGTTTTTCTTTTTGCTCCTGTTGTTTCGCCTGCGGGCGCGCAACGCCTTCGAGGCCGCTGTCAATCTCAGCAGTTACAGCGAATTCGGTCTGATCGTGGCGGCCGCCCTGGTACCGGATGCACTGGTCGGGCTGGCCATGGCCGTCGCCCTGTCGTTTCTGGTGGTGTCACCGTTGCAGCGCAAGGCACACTCTCTGTTCGGAGGGATCGAGCCCTGGCTCACTCGCTTTGAGACCCACGATTGGCACCCGGACGAACAACCCGCCTCGCTGGGGGACGCCCAGGTACTGGTCATCGGCATGGGCCGCACCGGCACGGCAACCTATGACCGTCTGCGTGAAGACGCCATCGCCGTGATCGGTATCGATGCCGATCCCAGTCGCGTCGAAAGTCATACCGCCCAGGGACGACATATCGTCTACGCCGACGGCGAAGACATCAGTTTCTGGAACGCCCTGACACTCGACGGCATCAAGGCGGTGGTTCTGACCCTCCCGGATGCACAATCTAAAATCTTTGCGACACGACAATTGCGCAGTCACGGCTTTACGGGGGCCATCGTTGCGCATAGCCTTTACCAGGATGAAGCGCACTCGATCCATCTTGCCGGTGCCGACCAGACGTATCTGACCATGCATGAAGCAGGCCTTGGGCTGGCCGAGCATGTGCGACAGGATGAAAACATCAGGCGGCAGGCAACGTGATGATTTCTTGAGTGCCGTTTCGTTCTCGTTCAGCGTTTACTCACGATCGTCACGCAGGCCGTGACAAGATTCCCAGGAGAGAAGCTTGAACCCCGAAGCACCCCCAATTCCCCGCACCAGTGAAGAACATCTGCGCCGGGTAGGCGTCGAGATCGAGTTTGCTGCCATCGCACCAATGCGTGCGGCACAGCTGGTGCAGGAACATTTTGGAGGTACCCTCGAGCATCTTGATCCGCACCGCCTCAAGGTCATCGATAGCCGCTGGGGCGACTTCACCATCGAACTCGATTCGAAATACGTCCACCCGGATCACAAGGTGATCGAGAAAAATGCCCTCGAGGATAACGAATGGCATCACCTGCGCAGGGAACTTCATCAGCGCACGCGCCGACTGCTGGGCGATGCGGTGGCCGGCATCGTACCCACCGAAATCGTCTGCCCACCTATCCCATGGCTTGCGCTCAACGAACTCGATGCCCTGTTCGATGCTCTACGTCTGCAAGGCGCGCGGGACACTCGAGATAGCCTGCTGTATGGCTTCGGTCTGCACCTCAATCCCGAGGTGCCTTCCTTCGAGACCGATAGCCTGTTGGCGCACCTGCGCGCCTACATGATCCTGGCGGCCTGGTTGCGCGAAGAGATCGATATCGATATCACCCGGGAAATACTGCCTCACGCCAACCCCTTCACCAAGGAGTATGCGCTGAAGGTACTCGATCCCGATTATTCTCCGGATCTGGACACCCTGATCGACGACTATCTCGTCGCCAATCCGTCGCGCAACCGCGAGCTTGATCTATTCCCGTTGTTTGCCCATCTGCGTCCGGACCACCCCAACCCCCTGCTTGCCGATGAACTGGTCAAACCCCGACCAACCTTTCATTACCGCTTGCCCAATGCACAGCTCTCACAGCCGGATTGGAGCGCGGTTTCCGAATGGAATCGCTGGGTCGAGGTGGAGCGCCTGGCGGCGGATACCGAGCTGTTGGCCGAACGCAGTGCAGCCTATATCGACTATTACCAGCGCTCGCCGATGTCGCATTGGCTGGAGCGTCTAAAGGAGTGGATGAAAGCCTCATGACACGGCCACGGATTGGCATCACGACCTCAGACCATAAAAGCCTGCTAGCCTGGTGGTGCGATTGGCTCGCGGTATGGCGGGCCGGTGGAAAGCCGGTGCGGCTCTCTCCTTCGCGCTCCATCCCCGACGATCTCGATGGCCTTGTCATCGGCGGTGGTGACGATATCGGCGCTCATCTCTATGGCGGCGAGGTACAGCTCGACGTGCGCGTCGATCCTCAGCGCGATACTCTGGAGCTGTCGCTGTTGAAACGACTCTTGCCCAGTGACTGTCCAGTACTGGGGATCTGCCGCGGCGCCCAAATCATCAACGTGCACCTGGGCGGTTCTCTGGTCAGCGATATTTACACCTCCTACGAGCACATCAAGAAGCGTCGCACGGTGCTGCCGCGCAAGACCGTCGACATCGTCGTCGGTAGCCGCTTGCACGATCTGCTCGAGGTCAGCTGGTGCCAGGTGAACAGCCTGCATCATCAGGCGATCAATCGCGCCGGCCGCGGCATCACTATCGTTGCCAAAGATCGAGACGGTCTGGTGCAGGGGATCGAGAGTCGCGATCATCGCTTTCTCATCGGCGTGCAGTGGCACCCCGAATTTCTGATCTTCAATCGCCCACAGCAGCGCCTGATTCGAGGGCTGGTCCAGGCCGCCGACGACTATGCCATGAGCCGTCAAACGACTTGCGAAGGCTGACGCCAAAAACGACGACGCCGACCACTTGGTCGGCGTCGCAGGCTGCATGATCGAAAGGATCAATTTTCCAGGGTGGCGTCCAGGGTAATCTTGGCATTGAACAGCTTGGACACCGGGCAACCTTCCTTCGCCTTGTTGGCCGCCTCGTCGAATTTGGACTGATCCGCGCCGGGAATCTTCGCCCGAGTCTCGAGATGGATAGCGGAGATGGTAAAGCCGCTGTCGTCCTGTTCCAGGGTCACGGTGGCGTTGGTCTTGATGCTTTCCGGCTCGAGATTGTCCTCTCCCAGAATCATTGACAGTGCCATGGAGTAGCAGCTGGCGTGGGCTGCCCCGATCAGTTCCTCGGGATTGGTGCCCGCTTCCCCCTCGAAGCGCGTGTTAAAGCCGTAGGGGTTCTGCTTCAAGGCACCGCTTTCCGTGGATACTGTGCCCTTGCCCTTTTTCAGGCTGCCTTGCCATTCGGCGGATCCTTGCTTCTTGATGCTCATGACGTCTCCTTTCGCGAGATAAATGGATGGCCGAAGGACCATCCTGCTGCCTAGATACTGTAGACGATAGCGAGCCAGTCATCCTTGGATAGTGCGGATCGGCTGACTACTTACCCATTACTCTAGATGGCATTCAATGTCCGGACTTCAAGGGGAGTGCGTCATCGATCCCAGCAGCGAGCCTTTCGCTACCCATCTCGCGTAGTAGTGCCATATTGCGCTCAGGGATTCGCTCGGGATGAGCAAAACCGCTCAAGGCGCGCTCGATGCTCGCTTCGCGCAGCAGATGCAGCATGGGATAAGGCGAGCGGTTGGTGTAATTGGCGGGGTCATCTTCCTCCACGCCATCGAAGCAGTAGTCCGGATGAAAGCTGGCGAGTTGATAGACGCCCTCGTAACCCTGATCCCCCAGCAACGTCTCCGCCAGCCCCAGCAGGTCCAGATAGTCATCGAAATTCTCGACCCCTTGGGGCAGCACCAGCAAGGTGGTCTCGATGCCCGGATCGTCATCGAGGCGTCGGCACTCGTCGATCAGCGTCAGCAGCGCTGGTTCAAATGACTCTGCATCGGTTGTCGCGTAGCGGATGCTGCCGCGCTCCATTTCTCGCCGGGCAAAGGGGCAGATATCGTGGGTCACCACGAAGCGCTCGACCCAGTCTCGGGTCCGGCCAAGGCTAACAGCATCATCGATCATGAAGTCCCCCGTAAAGGTCAAAGAGGCGCGGTTCCGAGAAGAAGCGTGCGAACTAAAGAGAGTATAGCGAAGGGCAGCATTGAAAATTCACTCTCTAGCGACCAGAGTTCATTGAAGTCCTCTTTTCTGGTGGAGTTCTGCATGCCACACCAAGATATTCCTACAGTCACGCTTGCTGCCGATGGTGACCAGTCCGCCGTCGACCTCCCCGCCATCGGTCAGGGCACCTGGTACATGGGCGAGGGGCTGGCCACGCCCGAGGAGGAGGTTTACGCCCTGCAGCAGGGCCTCGAACTCGGCCTGACGCTGATCGACACTGCCGAGATGTACGGCGATGGCGGCGCCGAGAAAGTCGTGGGGCAGGCACTTCAGGATCGCCGCGACCGGGCCTTCCTGGTTTCCAAGGTCTATCCCTGGAATGCCGGTCGCGACAGCGCCATTGCCGCCTGCGAACAAAGCCTCAAGCGCCTCAAGACCGATTATCTCGATCTGTATCTACTGCACTGGCCCGGTGGTATTCCTCTGGAAGAAACCCTGGACGCCTTCGAGCGCCTGAGAGAACAAGCCAAGATCAAGCGCTTCGGGGTTTCCAACTTCGATGTCAGCGACATGCAGGCGCTTACCAATCTACCCGGCGACCGGCGCTGCGCCGTGAATCAGGTGCTCTATCACCTCGGCTCCCGAGGCATCGAGCACAGCCTGTTGCCCTGGCAGCGGGAGCACTGTATTCCCACTATGGCCTACTGCCCCATCGCCCAGGGCGGGCGCCTGCGTCGCGAACTGCTTGGCCATGAGACCGTCGAGGCCATTGCCAAGGAGATGAATGCCACCGCCGCTCAGGTGCTGCTGGCCTGGGCGATTCGCCCGGTCGATGGCGAGCGCGACGTCATCGCCATTCCCAAGGCAGTGCGGCCGGATCATCTGAAGCAGAACGCCGCTGCGTTGCAACTGACTCTGGATGATGATGCCCTGGCGCGGCTGGACAGCGC
This sequence comes from Halomonas sp. GXIMD04776, assembly GCF_049808615.1. Classification (NCBI taxonomy): domain Bacteria; kingdom Pseudomonadati; phylum Pseudomonadota; class Gammaproteobacteria; order Oceanospirillales; family Halomonadaceae; genus Halomonas; species Halomonas sp. GXIMD04776. The sequence goes on from NZ_JBNCAN010000036.1 coordinate 18,320, forward strand.
CTTTCCAGCACCGAAGAAAAAGGTATCGCTGGATATTGTTTAACGTCAGATTGTGTCTTGAACGTCTGGCCCTGCCGAGATTCTTTAACTGACATCGAGATATTATTTTCAACCCTCGCTTGATTAAGTGATGGTTCTATTGACGGCCCTACCGTAGGGCCATAAAAAACGAACAGTCTAATCAGTATGGATTACGCGCCTCACTCCAATAGAGTGAGTTTTTAAAATTAGCGGCAAATTTAAATCTATTGAGTGGACACGCCGACACCATTATCACTATGCTGGCTTTATTGATGCACTGCACCATAAAGTAATTTGTTAATCACCAGGCTTGCCTAACAAGCTTATAAGGAGTGTTACATGGCTAATACAAATGTGAACGAGAACATCGAACAAGCCCAACAGCAGTTTGCCTCTATCTTTGTTGGTCCAGCTCGTTCCATTGCCGGCAAGATGCTCGACTATACTCAGAAATTGACCAACGTTCAGCGTGAAGCGTTCGACACTTATTCTGAGATCGGATTTCACCAGATGCGCTCCGCTCTTGAGATAAGGAATTCTGAAGACCTGCGCAGCTATGTGGAAGAGCAGCAGGAAGCCGCCAAGAAAGTCGGCGAGCAGATGAAGTCTGACATGGAAAAAGTTAGCTCCATCAATCAGGAATTCATGCAGCAGAGCCAGGAACTGACTCAGAACGCCATGCAGCGTGGCCAGGAAGCCGCTCAGCAGAACATGGACCGCGGTCAGCAGAGATTGCAAGAAGTAGTAAAAGAAGGTGAAAAGGAAGTTGATAAGACCGCTCAAGATGCCAAATCTACTTCCAAGAAGTAAATACCCCACGTCGGCCGAGCTAGCCAACGTATCAGGGTAATTCGAAAGCCGCCGCTCATTCCGAGCGGCGGCTTTTTGTATGCTTCATGTATCACAAGACACATCTTGATAGCGTGTGATTAATCTTTTACACATACCACCAATTTATAAGCTAACGAACATCCTAGTGAGTTCGGATTGAGAAGCCTGCGTCAAAAGAATACGCTTTTAATCCTGTATAACTTGGTCTAGATCAATGCAGGTGCCAATATCGCATTGCTATCCAGCACTGTCATTGTTATGCTGCATTGCATCAAAGAGAGTAATTCCTAGACTACTGTATACTTTAAAAACTACTAAAGGAGCATTGTATGGTTAACACAAATGCAAAACAGAATATCGACCGAGCTCAGCAGCAGTTTGCCTCGGTCTTTATTGGCCCGACTCGTTCTTTTGCAGGCAAAATACTTGACTACACTCAAACTTTAACCAGCGTTCAGCGTAATGCGCTTGATACCTATGCTGAGATTGGATTCCAGCAGATGCGCTCCGCGCTTGAAATCAAGAATTCCGAAGATTTACGCAGCTACATGGAAGAGCAGCAGAAAGCCGCAAAGAAAGTCAGTGAGCAAATGAAATCCGATATGGAAAAAGTCAGCTCCATCAATCAGAAATTCATGCAGCAGGGCAAGGAACTGACCCAAGACACGATGCAGCGTGGACAGGAAGCCGCTCAGGAGAACATGGAGCGCGCCGAACAAGAATTGGAGAAAAGAAAAAACGAAATTGAAGAAAACGCCAAGAAGATCGAGAAGCAAGCGCAGGAAAACGCTGACAAAATAGGAAAAGAAGCAGAAGAAAATGCCAAGAAAGTTGGCAAGCAGGCAGAGGAAAATGCTAAAAAATTAAAGAAACAAGCTGAAGAAAGCGCCAAAAAATTCGAGCAGGAAGCCCATGAAAATGCCAAGAAAATTGAGCAGCAGGCTGAAGAGCGCGCCAGGAAGGTAGAAAAGCAGGCTGAAGAAAACGCCAAGAAGATCGAGAAAGAAGCTGAGGAAAATGCCAAGAAATTCAAAAAAGAAGCTGAAGAAAGCGTTCAGAGCGCCAAATCCGCTTCCAAGAAATAAATTGTCCTTCTCGGATAGCGCAACCAGCGTATCTGGATAATGTGCAGGCCGCCGCTCATTCGAGCGGCGGCCTCTTTTGTAATCTTTGAGCGCAACCGAACACGCACTCAACCACCGATGCCCAGCTCTCCCTGACGCTTTTCGTTGGCAAACGCCTTGCCACGCCGCGAGGCCAAGCGATCCGCCAGCCGCGTCGGTTCCGGCAACTTGGTACGCCCCAGGCAGGCGATGGCCCATTCGAGCGCCGTGGCTTGGCTCATGCGATGGCCCGGAGAGACGATCACCGGCTTGACCCCCTCCCGGCTGCGCAACATGGCGCCGATGATCACCCGGCCCTGATCGCCGACTAGCGCATCCTCCGGGTCCTCGTCGCGGCGCCGATCGGTCAAGGGCGTCCATTCACCGCGACCGGGCGGCACCTCGCCATGACGCCCGCACAGGCGCTTCTTGGCCACGCCCAGAGTGGGCAGATCGAGCCACAGGCCCAGATGCGCGGCAATCCCCAATCGACGCGGATGGGCGATGCCCTGGCCGTCGACCATGACCAGATCCGGGCGCTGGGACAGGCGCTTGAAGGCGCCCAAGGCCGCCGGAATCTCGCGAAACGACAGCAAGCCGGGAATGTAGGGCATGCGGGTCGGTTCGCGATGCACGACTTCTTCGAGGGGTTCGAGCGTGGGCCAATCGAGCAGTACCACGGCAGCCCGGGTCGTCTCGCCTTCGTCCTCGAAGCCGATATCGATCCCGGCGATATGCCGCACCTCGCCTATGCGATCGCAACGTTCGACCCGGGATGCCAGGCGTTTTTGCAGTGCCATGGCCTCTTGCGGCTCAAGAGTCCATTCATGAAGCGGCGATGTCATAAGAATCCATTCCTGAACGAATATGTCTCTAGCCTAGCAGTTGCGCGTCCTCCCCTTCATTCACCTCGCGCATCCTTTACACTACGGAACCGCTGACTCCATCGCCGAACGAGCCTACTGTGAAGCTGATCCACACCGCCGACTGGCATCTCGGCCAGACCTTTCATGGCCAGGAACGCCATGTCGAACATCGCGCCTTTCTCGACTGGCTGCTCGAGACTCTCGCCGCCCGCCAGCCGGATGCGCTGCTGATCGCCGGGGATATTTTTGATGTGGTCAACCCGTCGCTGCGCGCCCAGGAGCTGTTTTACGACTTCATCGTCCGCGCCCACGAACGCCTGCCACAGCTCGAGATCGTGATGATCGCCGGCAACCACGACAGCGGCAACCGCATCGAACTGCCGGCACCGCTGATGCAACGCCTGAACGCCCACGCCCGGGGGCGGGTGCAGTGGCGCGACGATGGCCAACTGGATGCCGAGCGCCTATTGATTCCGCTCCACGATGATCAGGGCGAGACCCGCGCCTGGTGTCTGGCCCTGCCCTTCCTGCGCCCGGCGGAGGTCACCGGCCGGAGTGGTATTCATACAAGCGGCATCGAGGCAAGCGGCACCGAGGCGAATGCCCAGGGCAACGACTATGTAGCCGGCATCTCGCGGGTCCACGAGCAACTCATCGAGGTGGCGCGCAAGCAGCGCAACCCTGGCCAGGCCCTGATCGCCATGAGCCATGCTCACCTGCGTGGCGCGGCGGTCTCCGAAGACAGCGAGCGCCCCATTGTCATTGGCGGCGAGGAATCGATCTCCGCAACGCTGTTTCCCGAGGACATCGCCTATGTGGCCCTCGGCCACCTGCACCGCGCCCAGCGCGTCGGCGAGGAGCGCATCCGCTACAGCGGCAGCCCCCTGCCGCTGGATTTCAGCGAGGTGACCTACCCCCACCAGGTGCTCGAAGTGACCCTCGAAGACGAACGACTGGCCGGCATCGAGGCGCTGCTCGTGCCCCGCCCGGTGACCATGCATCGCCTCGGCCCGGCGCCCCTGGAGACGATCGAGACGGAGCTTGCCGCCTTGGACCACGACCCAGCGTTGCCTCAGGAACGCTGGCCCTGGCTGGAGGTCAGCGTGATGCTCGACGCGCCGGCGCCCGACCTGCGCGCCCGCATCGAGGCCGCCCTCAACGGCAAGGCCCTGCGTCTGCTGCGCCTCAAGCGCCAGCTTCCCGAGACCGAGACCCAACGACCCGGTGCCAGCGAACGCCTCGAGAATATCGGCCCGCGCGCCCTCTTCGCCCGCACCTGGGAGGCCCGCTGGGGAACACCCCCCGAGGACGCCGTGCTGGCCGACTTCGACCGGCTGCGCCAGGACGTTCTGGACGCCCAGGGTGAGGAGGCCGACGCATGAAGATTCTCGCCCTGCGCCTGGCCAACCTGGCCTCGCTGCCCGGCCCCGTCGAACTCGACTTCAACCAGGCCCCGCTGCGCGACGCTGGTCTGTTCGCCATCACCGGCCCCACCGGCGCCGGCAAGAGCACCCTGCTCGATGCCCTGTGCCTGGCGCTCTACGGCAGCACCCCGCGGCTGCGCCATGCCCCGATACGCGACGCCCAGCTCCCCGACGTGGGCCACGAGACGCTGACCACCGCCGACCCGCGCACCCTGCTGCGCCGGGGCACGGCCAGCGGCTATGCGGAAGTCGATTTCCTCGGCCGCGACGGGCACCGCTACCGGGCCCGCTGGGCAGTGCGCCGCGCCCGCAACAAGGCCGAGGGCAAGCTGCAGGCGGTGGAGCAGTCGCTGCGTAATCTGGAAGACGATCGCCAGCTGACCACCCAGAAGAAAGAGTTCGACCGCCTCCTGGTCGAGCGGCTGGGGCTCTCCTTCGATCAGTTCACCCGGGCGGTGCTGCTGGCCCAGAGCGAGTTCGCCGCCTTCCTCAAGGCCGACGACAACGAGCGCAGCGAATTGCTGGAAAAACTCACCGACACCGCCGAATACTCCGAAATCTCCAAGGCCGCCTACCGCCGCGCCAGCGAGGCGAAGAAACGCGTCGAGGCCCTGGAAGCCCGGCTCGCCGACGACCTGCCCACCGAGCCCGAGGCCCGCGCCGAGCTGGAACGCATCGCCGAGGCTGCCCAGCGTGAGCTGGACGCCATCCAGCAGGAAGCCAAGCGCCTGGAGGCCCGCCGGCAGTGGCACGCCACGGATGAAACGCTTCGCCAAGCCTACGTTGACGGGCGCCAGCACCAACAGGACGCCGAGGACCACTGGCAACGCCTGGCGGATGTCCGGACCGACCGCGAGTGGCGACGCCTGCTCGCCCCTCAGCGCCATCGCCTGACGCGCCAGACCGAACTGCCCGGTGAGATCACGCGCTTCGAAACCACCCATGGCGACACACTCAAGAGGCTGGAAGTCGCCACGGCCACGCAACAGGCCGCCACCGAGCGGCGGGATCAGGCCGAGCAGGCGCTGCGTGAGGCTAGCCAGGCACGCCAAAACGCCCAACCTGAGCTGCGCCAGGCCCGGGAGCAGGCCCAGCGGCTGGCCACCCTGGCGCACCGGCTGGCGGATCTCGAGACGAACCACCAGCAGCGCCAGCATCAGGTCAACCAACTCGCCGAACAGCGCCGACAGGCCGAGGATAAGCAGCGCGAACTCGAGCGCCGCCGCGACGAATGGCAGGCCACCCTAAAGCAACTCCTGGGCGATCACGACCGGCCGGAGAGCGCCCGCCAGGCTGCCCAGCAGGATCACGACCGAGCCGCGAGGCGTCATCTGGCGTTGGGTGAGCTGGAAAGCCGCTGGCAGGAGGCCTGGCGTGCCGACCAGGCCCACCAGACGCTGGCCCGCCGCCTGGACGAGGACGAGCAGCGCAAGGAGACGCTTGTCGAACAGGGCAAGACCGCTCGGCAGCGCCTGGACGACCGGGAACGCCACTACCGCACGGTGCATGAGGTCATTGAACGCAGCCGCGCCGTGCGCAGCGAGAGTGTGGTGAGGCTGCGCGAAGGCCTCGATGAGGGCGAGCCCTGCCCGGTGTGCGGCGGCCTCGACCACCCCTGGCGTCACCATCCGCCCGAGACGCAGGAGGCCGCCCAGCTCAAAGCCCAGCGGATTGAGGAGGATCGCCAGCTCGAAGAGGCTCGCCAGGAACGCGACCAGGCCCAGCAGGCGCGTGACGACCTCATCGGGCAATACCGCGCCCTCGAGGCCGCGCTGGCCCAGCATCGCCAAGACCTGCAGCACACCGAGCAGCGCCTGGCCGGCGCTCGCCAGGCCCTCGCCGACCATCCGCTGCATGGCGAACTGAATGCCGTCGACGCCGCCGAGCGCGACGCCTGGCTGGCACGCCAACACCAGGAAAGCGCCGCTGCCCGACAGCATAGCGAACGGGCCTTGCAGGCACTGGCCCGCGCCGAGACCGAGCTGGCCCCGCTCGAGGAAGCGTTGCGCCAAAGCGAGCTGGAACTTGCCCAGTTGGAGACCCAGCGGGTCAGCGTCGAGCAGGAGCTGGCGACCCTGGCCGACCAACTGCCGCCCCTGCGTCGGGATCGCGACGAGGCCCATCATCGGCTTATAGGCCTGCTCGGCGAACACCCCACCCCAGACGCCTGGCAACAACAGTTGGACGCTCGTCAGGACGCCGCCCGCCAGGCGCGAGACCGCTCCCTGGAGCGGCTTCACGAGGCCAACCGCAAGCGGGAACAGCTCACCCAGCAGGCAAGCCATGAAGCGGAGCAGATCGCCCGACTCCAACAGGAGCGCGACACCCTGGACCGGGAACTGGCCGAGTGGCGCCAGGCCCATCCGGCGCTGGACGACGCCACCCTGCAAAGGCTGCTGGCCCAGTCGGAAGACGAGGCCAGCCGCCAGGAGCGGCAGCTGCTTGAGGCAGAGGAGGCACGCCAGCGCAGCGAAGCCAGCCTGGCCGAACGCCGCCAGGCGTTGATCGCCCACCGCCACGACCAGAACCTGGCCACGGGTGAAGAAGGAAAAGAAGGTGATGAGCACGATGAAGCGCTGTTGGCGGACGACGTGGAAGCCGAGATCCAGCGCCGCCGGGAAGCGCTAGCCGGCGAGCAAGAAGCCCTCGCCCCACGGCTGGACGCCGCCCAGCAGACTCGTGATGACGCCGTTCACGCCCTGCGCGACGACGACCGCCGCCGGGACCGTCAGCGCCAGATGCAGGCCGAACGGGAGACCGCCAGAACCGAACACCGCCGCTGGGGGCAGATCAGCGAGCTGATCGGCGCCGCCGACGGCAAGACCTTCCGGCGCATCGCCCAGGCCTGGAACCTGGAGCGCCTGCTGGAGGAAGCCAACGCCCACCTCACCGGGCTGACTCGTCGTTATCGCCTGGAGCGCGGCGGCAGCGAACTCGGCCTGCTGGTGATGGATCGGGACATGGGCGACGAGCGCCGCTCCGTGCATTCGCTCTCCGGCGGCGAGACCTTCCTGGTCTCACTGGCATTGGCCCTGGGGCTCGCCTCCATGGCCTCCGGCCAACTCGCTATTGAGTCGCTATTCATCGACGAAGGCTTCGGCAGCCTCGACCCGCAATCCCTGGCGCTGGCCATGGAAGCCCTCGACGGCCTGCAAGCCCAGGGCCGCCGCGTCGGCGTGATCTCCCATGTGCAGGAAATGCACGAACGCATCCCGGTGCAGATTCGGGTGGAACCGATGGGGAATGGGACTAGCCGGGCGCGGTTGGTGAGTGAGTGAACATGTAAATGAGTGAGAACAGGCCGGTCACATTGGCCTTGGCCCGCCGCTGCGCTGAACTGCCCATCGTGCAGCAAAGAGTTCAGTGAATGGCGCCCCGTGGGTGAAAAGGAGGAAAGGGATGTCAGACGCTCGAGAGACGACAACGCGCAGCATACTGATCACCGGGTGCTCAAGCGGTATCGGCCATGCCGCGGCCCACGCCCTGGTCGCCCGGGGCTGGCGAGTCTTCGCCACGGCCCGGGCCGAGGCGGACGTCGCCAGGCTGCTAGAGGAAGGCCTGGAGGCCCTGCCACTGGACCTTGTCAGCAGCGCCTCGATCGAGGCAACGGTAGAAACGGTGCGGGAACGCACCGGTGGGCGGCTGACGGCGCTATTCAACAACGGCGCCTACGGCCAGCCCGGTGCGGTGGAGGACCTGTCTCGAGAGGTGCTACGGGCCCAGCTGGAGACCAACCTCCTCGGCACCCACGAGCTCACCACCCGGGTGCTGCCGATGATGCGTGCCCAGGGTCACGGTCGCATCGTGCAGAACAGCTCGGTACTGGGCCTTGCCGCCCTGCCCTATCGTGGCGCCTATGTGTGCTCCAAGTTCGCTCTCGAGGGGCTCACCGACACCCTGCGCATGGAGCTTGAGGGCAGCGGCATCCATGTCAGCCTGATCGAGCCCGGTCCGATCATCAGCCGCTTCCGCGAAAACGCCTACCGCGCCTTTCAGGCGCATATCGACACGACCCATAGCGCCCATGCCGCCACCTACCGGAAGGTAGAGGCCCGGCTGGCCGGCAGCGACAGCGGAGGCGGCTTCTCTCTGGGGCCCGAGGCCGTGGTCAAGAAGCTGGTGCATGCCTTGGAGAACCAACGCCCGCGGCCCCGCTACGCGGTGACGTTGCCCACACATATGTTCACGGTGCTGAAGCGTATCCTGAGCACAGGCGGCATGGACCGAGTGCTGCTGCGTTCGACACGGGACGAGCGGGAGTGAGTCGTTTTGAGGGGCAGATCCTCATTTCTACTCTCATTTCCACTCGTGCCGGAAGGCCCTGCACTCCGCATCAACTCGATTCCTGTAGCAGTCAACACGCCTTGCTCACAGCGTTTGGGCAACCCGCGCCGAGGAACATCCTGTCAATGCCGGCCTTTAGTCTGCCGATTGCCGAACGCCATATCGTACAATAATCCGAGCAGTACAAAATCATGTGCAAGATGCATCCTATGGACGCCATCAGCGATACCGCCGCGCGCACCCACCTGGCCAAGACCATGCAGCAGGTCTGCGATAACCATGCGCCGGTCACTATTACCCGCAGCAAGGCTCCTTCCGCGGTGATGATCTTGCTGAAGGACTACGAGACCCTGTAGGAAACCGCCTACCTGCTACGTTCAACAAAGAACGCCCACCGCCTACTTGAATCCATCATCCAGCTTGAGGAAAGTGAGGATCAGGAGCTCATAGAGGAATGAAACCGGCCTTTTCCGAGCACGCATGGGGGAGGACTACCTCTACTGGCAAAAGGCCGGCAAGCCCCCTCCTCGTACCTGAACATGAGCAGGTGGCTGGTCTTCCCGGACTTCGTGACGATGACGTCATAGGTGCCGGTATAGGCTTGTGGCGACTTCGCGCCAAGCCCGTAGTAGTGAGCTGCGCCGCCTCGCCGTGGGTCATGCCAATGCCGACAAAGACATCGATCAGCGTGGCCTCATGCCTCGCCTTGAGGTGACCCTAGTAGGCATTGCACGCGATCTCGCTGATCACCGCCTCAATGCGCCGATGGCTGTTGTAAATGGTGGTGGAGAGGGTCTGAGCCGACTTGGCATTTATATGGATAGTTATGACTTCGCCCTGAGCGGCGATCCGACGATAACCGGCCTCAAGCTAAGCTCTATGTTGGATATATTCCGAACTCTAGTACCATCTCATAAATTAAATAAGCGCAGCCAGCCGAGGAGAGGTCCATGTTCGTCATTCTACGAGGCGCATCGCTGGAGGGGGTTCGGCGTCACCTAGCCCACTACCGACCGGGGATGGGCCGCCTGCCAACAAACCATCCATTGTACGAAACTGCCGAGGCATGCCTATCGTCGGTACACGCCGCCGAGACCGAACTGCTCGCCGGCGCCAAGACTGACGAGTCAGGCATCGCCTTGCCGCGCAAGGCCTTGCAGTCTCTCACTCGGACGACCGAGGAATTGGTGGATCAGGGGCTATGGTCCCAGGATCAGCTGCGTCAGTATATCGATCCGCTGATCGGGCGAGCCCGGCGCTATGGATAACCCCCTCGGCATTGATCAAATTGTTATTTTACTGAATTGTAAATTGAAGCCAAAAGGCGCACCTTATTATACCGGCTTTTTCCACTCTCACCGGCGTTCTTGCCCCGTCGCTTCTTGTGCCCGTCATCATGATCTCCGTGCCGTGATCCGCCAAGATGCCACGCCGAGTGAACCAACTGATCGAGGAGATCCAGCGCCCCCCTCGAGGGGACCAGCAAGCCGTAATTGCTCAAGCACGGCCAGGCGGTCTAATGGTCCCGGCGCATCAAAGGTGAGCATCGCATCGTCAACAAGGTCACGGATGACTCACTTCTGATTGCGCAGCTTCGGTATCACTACTAATTAAGTCCCATGCCAGGCTGTCTCAATGACCAAGCGCAACATCTGATCCATCCGGTATGGTGCTGCCATGACCCATCGTTATCGCCATCTCACTGCTGAAGACCGATAAGGCGATCTACTTCGCTGACCCACATAGCCCATGGCAACGGGGTTACAAATCGTTGCCATGGCACCAGAGCATCTATCTGGGTCAGGAACCGCTCTTGGCGGGTAACCTTCTTCTTGTTCTAGTGCTCAGCCTGGGCGAACGAGATCTACTTCACCGGGTGGCTCTGTCAGACGATGGCGGGATGGTCGGGTTCTCCCGAGTTCGACAGTTAGAAGCGTAATCTATTGATTAGCCTGGAAACGCCTTTTCAAAATTGGCACTACAAGCGTGATGCAGCAGGTGCCGGCAGGCCAATGGCTTCGAAAAGATCG
>NZ_JBNCAN010000037.1:0-24489 GCF_049808615.1 Halomonas sp. GXIMD04776
CGACGGGAACCGCTTTAGCGGGCCCGAAGGGCGAGTCTCGGGAAGAGACGAGTAGAGTCCCGGAGTGCCGGCCAGCGGACGGCCGCCCCGCTCCTCGTCAGGCCTTTATCCGACCCCCCCAGCCTCGCCGAGGCTGGGGGGTTGTGTGTGGTAGACCTTCGAAAACTCAATGACAAATGGCTTCCAGTGCTTCTATTAGGGTGTCCATCTCGTTATCGGTGCCGATAGTGATGCGCAGGAAATCGCGTAGCGCTTCGGTATTGAAGTGACGTACCAAGATGCCTCGCTCGCGTAACCCGGTGTAAATCTGCCCAGCGTCCTGCTCGTGATGACGTACGAGCAGGAAGTTGGCCTGTGAAGGCAGCACCTCGAAGCCAAGTGTCTCCAGCCGTTGCCGTGTCTGCTCCCGGGTGCTGATGACCCTTTCTCGGCAGGCATCGAAATGCTCGCGATCCTTGAGTGCGGCCACACCGGCAACGATAGCCAAACTGTCGATGGGATAGGAATTGAATGAGTTCTTGACCCGCTCCAGCCCTTCGATCAGCTCCCGCGAGCCAACTGCATACCCAAGACGCAGGCCCGCCAGGCTGCGTGACTTGGAAAAGGTGCCGGTAACCAGCAGATTGGGATGCTGTTGGATGAGTGGCATTGTGGTCTCGCCACCGAAGTCGACATAGGCTTCATCGATCAGTGCCACGCGCTCGGTAACGCGGTCGAGCAGTTCTGCAATCGCTTGTCGATCATGGCCGTGCCCGGTCGGCGCATTGGGGTTAGCGAAGACGACTCCGCCGCTGTCACCGGCTAGCATCTGCAATGGGATTTGCCACTTGTCGTTCAGCGCTACGGTGCGGTAGTCGATGTCGTAAAGGCGACAATAGACCGGATAGAAGCTGTAAGTGATCGCTGGCATGACCAGTGGCTTGTCTTGCCGAAAGAAGGTCTGAAATGCCAGTGCTAGTACCTCGTCGGAGCCGTTTCCGATGAACACCTGATCCGGCTCGACACCGAACTCCTCGGCCAGTGCCTTTCGCAGCGCGGCGGCCTCGGGATCGGGGTAGAGACGCAGATGATCCGATGGGTAGTCGCGCAGTGCCTGTTCCACCCCCGGCGCTGGCGGGTAGGGGTTTTCGTTGGTGTTCAGCTTGATCAAACGCTCGCGGGGTTGTTCACCGGGTACGTAGGGCGTCAGCTCACGCACCTTGGGACTCCAGAACTTGCTCATGGGCTCTCGCATCGGCAGGTAGACTTTCGATCATGGTGACGTGGCGAGACGGACTGCGCAAGCGCCGTCATGGTAGGCTGTCAGGCTTTGTTTGGTCGGAATCCCGCCATGCTTGCAAAGATCATCTCGACCCTGCTCCCCGTCTTCTTGATTACCGGTTGTGGGACGCTCTATGGGCGTTTTCGCACGCCGGACATTCGCGGGCTGAACACTCTCAACATGGAGCTTTTCGTGCCCATGCTGGTGTTCGCCGTACTCGCCGATCGAGAGGCGCCGCTTCGGGAATATGCAACACTGGCGCTGGCGGCGGCTGTCATCGTGTTGGGATCGGGGGTACTGCTGTGGCCATTGACCAAGCTGCTTCGATTGAATCTGCGAACCTTCCTGCCTCCCATGATGTTCAACAATACAGGCAACATGGGTATTCCACTCATGGTGCTGGCATTCGGTGAGGCGGCATTACCGGCGGCCGTGGTGTTGTTCGTCATCGAAATGCTGCTGCATTTCTCGGTAGGCCTTTACATGCTCGATCCTCGCACGCCGCTGTGGCGGGTGCTGCGCATGCCGATAGTGCTCGCCAGCCTGACGGGCCTCGGGGTGAATCTGCTCGGTATATCGCTACCGGGATGGCTGTTGGAGGCGCTGAACATGCTCGGAGGTGTCGCCATCCCGCTGATGCTGTTTGCCTTGGGCGTGCGTATGCTCGACATCGATTTTGGTGACTGGCGAACGGGGTTACTGGGCGCCGTGGTTTGTCCCGCCAGCGGCTTGATCCTGGCCTGGCCCTTGGTCCTCCTGCTCGAGCTGCAAGGACTACAGGCCGCGTCATTGTGGGTGTTTGCGGCGCTACCGCCAGCGGTACTCAATTATCTGTTGGCCGAGCAATATCAGCAGGAACCGCACAAGGTTGCCTCATTGGTATTGATTGGCAATCTAGGCAGTCTGGTCGTCATGCCGATGGTGCTGGCCTTGGTTTTTACCCACACGGCCGGGATCACTCCATGATGCTTGGTCGATGCGCTACATTGTGGCCCAATTGATGGTTTTCCATAATGAGCGTCAATCGATACACATATCATCAGAAACAAGAGGTTCGGGCCATGTCAGCCATGCAAGGTGACCTCCATTATCAAAGCGGCTTTCGCAACCACTTCGCCAGTGAAGCCTTACTAGGTGCCTTACCGGTCGGGCAGAATTCACCACAACGCTGTCACTATGGTCTCTACGCGGAGCAGTTGAGTGGTTCGGCCTTCACTGCACCGCGCAACCATAACCTGCGCAGTTGGCTGTATCGCATTCGCCCTTCCGTGGCGCAATCCGAGTATCGCGCACTGGCAAACTCTTGGGTGGAAACCTCGCCACTGACCCATGTGGCGGCGGACCCCAATCAGATGCGCTGGGACCCGCTTCCTTTGCCCGACGAACCGATGGATTTCATCGACAGCTTGCTGACCATGGCCGTCAATGGAGATGCCTCTGCTCAGTTCGGCTGTGCTGTACATCTCTACGCTTGCAACCGGGACATGTCCGAGCGTTTCTTCTACGATGCGGATGGCGAGCTGCTTATCGTGCCTCAGCAGGGCGCATTGCTATTGCGCACCGAGTTCGGCCTATTGCATATCACTCCGGGCGAGATCGCTGTGATCCCTCGGGGCATCAAATTTCAGGTGCGCCTAGGAGATGATACGGGTGCCGCCCGTGGCTATATTTGCGAAAACTACGCAAGTCCTTTGGAGTTGCCCGGCTTAGGGCCGATCGGTGCCAACGGCCTGGCCAATCCGCGGGACTTCCTATCGCCGGTGGCGTGGTACGAGGACAAGCAGGACGCCGTCGAACTGGTGGCCAAGTTCTCCGGAAGGTTCTGGACGGCGCGCCTGGACCATTCACCGCTGGACGTAGTAGCCTGGCACGGCAACTACGCTCCTTACAAATACGACCTGGCCAATTTCAACACCGTCAATACGGTCAGTTTTGATCACCCCGATCCTTCGATCTTTACCGTGCTGACTTCGACGTCCAATACGCCAGGGATGGCCAATATCGACTTCGTGGTCTTTCCGCCGCGCTGGATGGTGGCCGAGCATACCTTTCGCCCGCCCTATTTTCATCGCAACCTGATGAGCGAGTTTATGGGGCTCATCCAAGGCGAGTACGATGCCAAGGCGGAGGGCTTTCTGCCCGGCGGAGCCAGTCTGCACAATTGCATGTCACCGCACGGGCCAGATGCCCAGACCTTCGAGAAGGCCACCCAGGCCAAGCTCGAGCCGCACTACCAGGCGGAGACCCTGGCGTTCATGTTCGAAAGCCGCTATGTCTTCCACCCAACTCCAGCGGCCCTCGACGCTGAATTTCGTCAGCGAGACTACGTCGATGTCTGGCAGGGCCTAGGATCGCATTTCGATCCGAATACCACTTAATCCAAGCATGGTTTACACCCTTCATATGCCAAAGGAATGAGACATGAAGCTAGCGAGCTTGAACCAGAGCCGTGACGGTGAGCTGATCGTGGCATCTCGCGATCTGAGCCGAGGTGCGCGTGTTTCGGACATCGCTCCTACCTTGCAGCGTGCACTAGAAGACTGGGACCGCCTGGCACCGCGTCTCGAGCGGGTCTACGCCGAGCTAAACGCAGACCGCTGCCAGGAGGCTTTCGATCTCGAGCTGGATCGACTGCATTCCCCCCTGCCACGCACCTACCATTGGGCGGATGGTTCTGCTTATCTCAACCATGTACAGCTGGTACGTCAGGCTCGCGGTGCCGAGATGCCCAAGAGCTTCTGGGCTGATCCATTGATGTACCAGGGCGGCGGCGACCATTTCCTGGCGCCGCAGGGCGATATCGAAGCGATCAGCGAAGATCACGGTATCGACTTTGAGGGCGAGATCGCCGTGGTGACCGACGACGTACCGATGGCGATCAGCGAAGAGCAGGCAATGAGCCATATCAAGCTGATCATGCTGGTCAACGACGTCAGTCTGAGAGGGCTGATCCCCGGCGAGCTGGCCAAGGGCTTCGGTTTCTTCCAGGCCAAGCCGGCCTCAAGTTTTTCGCCGATCGCCGTGACCCCAGACGAACTGGGCGATGCCTGGCAGGATGGCCGGGTGTATCTGCCGTTGACGGTGCATCTTAACGGCGAGAAATTCGGCGAGCCCCAGGCCGGCCCGGACATGATCTTCAACTTTCCTCGGCTCGTCGCGCATGCGGCACGCACCCGCTATCTGGGGGCCGGTGCCATCATCGGGTCTGGCACCGTGTCGAACCCCGGGCCCGAAGGCGGGCCAGGCAAGCCTGTACAGAGTGGTGGTGTCGGTTACAGCTGTCTGGCGGAGGTGCGCATGGTGGAGAAGATTCTGCATGGTGACAGCCATACACCCTTCCTGCGTTTCGGTGACCGGGTGCGCATCGAGATGTTCGATCGCAGTGGTAGCAGCATCTTCGGCGCCATCGATCAGCAGGTGGTACGTTATCATCGAGCAAGGAGCACGGCATGAAGCTGTACAATTATTTTCGCTCATCCACCTCATATCGGGCGCGTATCGCACTGAAGCTCAACGAGCTTGATCCCGAGCCATTTTACGGCGGTGACACCGAAGGATACACTGACCGTCCGACTTTAGACTGAGACGAGTTATTGCAAGGCTGTCATCGAGCGTAGCTTGCCGTTATCCTGTTAGACCAGAACGCCATGGTGGATGGCGCTAGACCCAACCGTTAGGAGGATTCATATGCAGATCAGGACATTGCTGGCGGGTTCCGCAATGCTCGCCTTGCTGGCGGGTTGCGCCACCGGCACTCAGCAGGGCGGATCGCCCGGCATGACCACCGCTCAAGAGCAAGGCACAACGTATCAAGGTACATTGCCGTGCCGTAACTGTGCGGGAATCGATATTGACGTCACGCTGGAAGGCGATGAGCAGGCAAGCGCTGCTGAACGTACCTTCGATCTCGAAGCCAGCTATCGCGAGCATCCCCAGAATCCTCCTGCCGAGACCTATCAAGGGCAGTGGGATGTCATCAGCGGCACGGCCAATGATCCGGAAGCAACGGTTTATGAGCTGACGCCTCAAGGAGAAGGGCAGATCTACTATTTCCTCAAGCTCGATCCCAACACTCTCGAGCTGATCGATCCCCAACTGCGTCGTTTCGAGAACGGTGAGATGCTGCGCCTACAGCGCCAGTAGTACTCTTTCGTTATGCGCTGATGTACCGAGGGCGGCCAATGAGCCGCCCTCGATGTTTGTATAGAATGTAACAACAGCCGGTAAACGTCGCCAAGAGCAGGAGCAAAGAGAAGCCAGCATGGCAAAAGCGAAGAGTGCCTTCGTATGTACCGAGTGCGGTGCCGAATACAGCAAGTGGCAAGGGCAGTGCTCGAGCTGTCGTGAATGGAACACCCTGACCGAGATACGCTTGTCGTCCCCACGAGCTGTCGCTGGCCCGGCGGCGAGCGGGCGCAGTGGTTACGCCGGTGCGGTCTCGCGGGAAGTGGTCGATCTGGCGGCGGTAGATCTGTCCGAGGTGCCGCGCTTCTCATCGACCTTCGGCGAGTTCGATCGAGTGCTGGGCGGCGGTCTGGTGCCGGGGTCGGCGGTGCTGCTGGGCGGCAATCCTGGAGCCGGCAAGTCGACATTGTTGTTGCAGGTGGCCTGCAAACTAGCTCAGCAGCGCAGCGCACTCTACGTCACGGGCGAGGAATCGCTCTCCCAGGTAGCGATGCGTGCCCATCGTCTGCAGCTGCCCACCCAAGGGCTGAAGATGCTTGCCGAGACCAGCGTCGAAATGATCCTCGGGGTTGCCGAACGTGAACGACCTCAGGTGCTGATCATCGATTCCATTCAGACCATGCACCTCGAAGACATCAGTTCGGCGCCAGGTGGCGTAGCCCAAGTGCGGGAATCCGCCAGTGCCCTGACTCGTTTCGCCAAACAGACCAACACCGTGCTGTTGCTGGTCGGGCATGTGACCAAGGATGGCACCCTGGCCGGACCCAAGGTGCTCGAGCACATGATTGATGCTTCCTTGCTGCTCGAGGGCGGGGCCGATTCGCGCTTTCGTACCCTGCGTGGGCAGAAGAATCGTTTCGGGGCGGTCAACGAGCTGGGTGTATTCGCCATGCTCGAGCATGGCATGAAGGAGGTGAAGAACCCCAGCGCCATCTTCCTGTCGCGAAACGAGGAGCAGGCACCGGGCAGTCTGGTGATGGTGGTCTGGGAAGGCACTCGGCCGATCCTCGTCGAGGTACAGGCGTTGGTCGACGATTCGGCGCTGGGTAATCCTCGCCGCGTCGCGGTGGGGCTCGACCCCAACCGGCTGGCCATGCTGTTGGCGGTGTTGAACCGTCATGGCGGCTTGTTTACCGGGGATCAGGATGTTTTTCTCAACGTAGTGGGCGGGGTCAAGGTGCTTGAGACCAGTGCCGACCTGGCGGTATTGCTGGCGGTCGTCTCGAGTCTGCAGAATCGCTCGCTGCCTCGGGAGTTGGTGGTGTTTGGCGAGGTGGGGCTGTCCGGTGAGATCCGTCCGGTACCCAGCGGCCAAGAGCGCATCGTCGAGGCCGCCAAGCATGGCTTCACCCGGGCCATCGTGCCCCGGGCCAATGCGCCCAAGTCCTCGCCTGCTGGCATGCAGGTAATCGCCGTGGATAAGCTCGCCGAGGCCCTAGAAGCACTGTGAACCTCTGCCCATCGCTGAGTTAGAATACAAGAATTATTGGCAAGGAGATGCTCGATGAGTGCTATTCGACTGACCCAGTACAGCCATGGCGCTGGCTGTGGCTGTAAGATCGCCCCGGACGTGCTCGATGAGATTCTGTCCAAGGCTGGGCCCGGTGCCGGCAGTTCAAAGCTGATTGTCGGCAATCAGGGCCGCGAAGATGCCGCCGTCTACGATCTGGGCGATGGTCGCGGCATGATCGCCACCACCGATTTCTTCATGCCCATTGTCGACGACCCCTTCGATTTTGGCCGGATCGCGGCGACCAACGCCATCAGCGATGTGTTTGCCATGGGCGGCTCCCCTGTTTTGGCGTTGGGCATTCTTGGTTGGCCGTTAGAAAAGCTAAGCGCGAATGTTGCCGGTGACGTAATAGCCGGTGCCCAGGCCGTATGTCGTGAATTGGGCCTGGCGCTGGCGGGCGGACACTCTATCGATTCGCCGGAGCCGATCTTCGGCCTGGCGGTCAATGGCCTGATAGAGCTTGAGCATTTGAAGCTTAACAAGAATGCCCAGCCTGGCGATCTTCTCTATCTCACCAAACCTCTGGGGGTAGGACTTCTGACGACCGCCGAGAAGCAGGGGTTGCTTCAGCCTGGTCACCATGGTCTGGCCCGGGAGACGATGCTCAAGTCCAATGTCATCGGCACCGAATTGGCCCGGGTGTCCGGTGTGCATGCGATGACCGACGTGACCGGCTTCGGTTTGGCCGGGCATCTCGCCGAGATATGCGCTGCCAGTGGCGTCAAGGCGCGCATCGATTATAAGCGATTGCCGCGTCTGGCCGAAGCCGAGGCCTACCGGCGCCAGGGTGCGGTGCCCGGGGGCAGTGCTCGCAATCGTCAGGCGTTGGGGGCCAAGTTGCCGGCCATGGACGAGGCGCATTGGCAGTGGTTGTGCGATCCTCAGACCTCCGGTGGACTGCTGCTAACGGTTCATCCCTCCTGGGCCGATGATGTCGAGCGCATCGGTCGGGCTTATGATCTGCAGCTCGAGTCCTTTGGCGAATGCCTCAAGGCCCAAGGTGAGGCACTGATCGAGGTGCGGGGGTGAGTTTGTCCCTGGTCGAGCCGGATCTCGAACTGCTACGCCAGAATCGTCTGCTGATCGATGTGCGGGCACCGGTGGAGTTTGCCGAGGGTAGCCTGCCTGGTGCCATTAATCTGCCGCTGATGGATGACGAGGAGCGTCACAAGGTCGGTATCGCGTACAAGAAGCACGGCCAGCAGGCGGCGATCGAGCTTGGCAATCGTCTTGTGACTGGCAGCATCAAAACGTCCCGGATAGCTGCCTGGCAGCGTGCGATCAATGCGGATCCACAGGCGGTGATCTACTGTTTTCGAGGCGGGTTGCGCTCAGAGACCGCCCAGCAATGGCTGCTGGAGGCCGGCATCGAGCGTCCACGCATCCGTGGTGGCTGGAAGGCCATGCGCAGTGCGCTGTGTGAGCGCATCGACACCGCCGCCGGTCGTCCCATGCTCATCGTCGGCGGCCTGACCGGTTGCGCCAAGACCGAACTGGTACAGCGCCTGGAGAATAGTGTCGATCTGGAAGGCTGTGCTCGGCACAAGGGATCGGCCTTCGGCCGCCATCCGCTACCGGCGCCCTCGCAGATCGACTTCGAACACGCGCTGGCTCGACGTCTCATGGGGGTTGCGGGTGGCTGTGTGCTGGAGGATGAGTCACGGCATATCGGTGTCGCCAATATTCCGCTGACATTCTGGCAGGCGATGGAGCGCTCGCCTCGAATACGGGTGGAGATGTCATTGGACTGGCGCCTGGCACGTATCCACAAGGACTATATCGAGGATCTATGGACGATCTATCGCCGCCAGTACGGTGAATGGCTGGGTTGGGCACTGATGCGCAAGCAGCTTGGCAATGCCCTGGGCCGGCTAAAAAAACGTCTAGGCAGTGCTCGACTCGCGCGCTTGTCACGGCTACAACAATTGGCCTTTCGCGAGCACGAGCGGGGTAATACCCAGGCGCATGAGGCCTGGCTTGCGCCGCTACTGACCGAATACTACGATCCGTTATATCGACACCAGCTTGAAAAGCACGCCCACACCTACTTGCATGTCGGTGATTGGGAAAGCTGCCTGGCCTTTGTCAGCGACTGGCAATATCACCAAACGTTGTTAACAGAGCTTTCCTAAGCGGTACTCGTTACCCAGCGCAGCAGCACCCGATCCAGCAGCGCGGCGAGGCGATCGAAGCGTCGAGCATCGGCGAATATCTCCTCGCGACTCTGCACGAAGGGGCCGGGAGTCCCCAAGGTTTCAGGCATGTGCGCCAATAGTGCTTCGGTGCTGGCATGCGTGACCTCCAGGCGGCACTGTAACCCAACGACTCTGCCCCGGTCCCAGGTGAAGCCCTGCACCGGACTGGCCGAACTGGCGCCCAAAGGCAGGGCATCTTCAGGAAGACCGAAGATATCGCGGTGCCAATGGAAGGCCTCGAACTGCTCGGGCAGATCGAAGGGGCTCTCCGGCGCTAGAGTGATCGAGTGCCAGCCCACTTCGGCATAGGTGCCTCGGGAGACGATGGCACCTAGCCCCGCGGCGATCAGCTGCGCACCCAAGCCGATGCCTAGCACCGGCTTGCCGCTCTTGAGCGCACGGGTGACTAGCTTCTTTTCGCGTTTGAGCCAAGGGTGGTGCTCCTCGTTATTGAAATCCTGAGGACCGTCGAGCAGGATCAATCCATCGCAATCCTCGAGGCGTGGTGGGACTTCGCCAGCGTAGAGATGGCTAACATTGTGGCTGTGGCCCATGCCGACAAGCCAGTCGGCCAAGCGAGCTGGGCCATCGTAGGCAGCGTGCTGAAGAAAATAGATATGCATGATGCAATCATGATGAATAAGCGAAGAGGCAGCGTCTAGTGCCGATATTAACCGATTCCGCTTACGAGACGTTCCCATGGCAAGAAGTGAGCTACTCGAGCAGATCTACACCATTGTCGCCCAGATTCCCGAAGGGCGTGTGACTACCTACGGACGTATCGCCAAGATGACTGATGGAGCCACAGCCCGGGCGGTGGGCAGTGCCATGGGCCACTTGCCCAGCGGTCACGATCTGCCCTGGCACCGGGTGATCAATGCCGGCCTCAAGGTCACCGAACACGGTAGCGCCGTGCGCCAACGCGAAAAACTGCGAGCCGAAGGCGTGGCCTTCGATGCCAAAGGACGCGTTAATCCCGATCTTTTATGGCCATGATGATCGCAAGCCAGAGGTCTTTCCAACGAGGAGTTCTATGAAACAAGCACCCCAGCAAGGCTTTCGGGCACGGCTACGCCAATTAAGCCGACGCCAGCAACTGGCCTTCATGGCCGTCTTGTGCGAACGGTTGGTACCCAATTACGCCCTCTATGTTCAGATGACGGGGCAGGGTGATATTCGAGGGGTGCTGGTCATCCTAGACTTGGTATGGGAAGCGCTACAGGTGCGTGAGGCGCGTATCGATTTCGCTCGCCAGGCAGAGAAACTATCCGAATTCGAACCGCCGGGCGACGATGATAGTTTTGGTGCTCGCCGCGCCACGGAAACCGTCATGGCACTGGCGGCGGTACTCGATGCCTTGCAGGGCGACGCTCCGGAGGCACCGCTAGAAGTCAGCCGGGTATCGCGCAACGGCGTACAAGCCTTCGTGGAAATGACCGAAGGCCGTGACGACGACAATGAAGAGCGTAACGCCGCCCGGCTGCGAGCTCATCCCTTGATGGATGAAGAGCATGACTTTCAGGCGATGGTGCTGGAGAGCGTGGAGACAACGCTGGATCGTGAGGCACTCAAGTCACTACGCCGCCTGGGACGTAACGAAGGCGTCAGCAATCTGGGTTTGAGCCTGGAGTAATTACTCGAATGATGCGTTAGAAGCGCAGGCCGCCGGTAAACATCATCCCGGCGGTACCGAAGACGATCAGGTCCGCCTCCAGGCGCTTCCAGTGCACGCCAATAGTGGGCAATATCGCTGGCGCTATACCGAAATGGTTGAGCGGAATATTGTCGCGCTTGTCACCTTTGTAGCCGCGCAGTAAGCCGGCCGAGAGTTTGGCCCGGACCTCGATACCATGGCTAAGTTGCCACAATGAAATTTCACGCCCGCCATAGAAATACCAGGTAGGCTGGTCGAAGGAATTCTTGAACCAGGCTATTCCGGCGAACCAGCGCCCCGGGTTGTGTAGCTCGAAGCCAATCAGGTTTTGGTGCTCGTTATGCTCGGAATCCGATCTAAAATGTTGAGTGAAGAGACTGGTTTGCACCAGTCCATGATCATGACTCCAAAAGGACGGTGCCGTTTCGGCGTGAGCAGGGCTGGCGGCCGTCAATAGCAGAGCTAGAACGAGTGTGCTGAATAACCTCATAAACGCATTTCGATACCGTGCTCGGCCAGATGACGTTTAGCGTGAGGAATGCTGTATTCTCCGAAGTGGAAGATACTCGCGGCCAGTACTGCATCGGCACCACCCTTGGTGATGCCTTCTACCAGATGGTCGAGATTGCCCACGCCGCCGGAGGCGATCACCGGTACGGGCACCGCATCGGCGATCGCCCGGGTCAGTTCCAGATCGAAACCGGCACGGGTGCCGTCGCGGTCCATGCTGGTCAACAGCAATTCGCCGGCACCGTAGTCGACCATCTTGCGCGCCCATTCCACGGCGTCCAGGCCGGTGGGTTTGCGGCCGCCATGAGTGAAGATTTCCCAGCGCGGCGATTCGCCTTCGACCGAAACGCGCTTGGCATCGATGGCCACCACGATGCACTGGTTGCCGAAGCGTTCGGCCGCCTCGCGCACGAAGTCAGGGTTGATCACGGCGGCGGTGTTGATCGAGACCTTGTCAGCGCCGGCGTTGAGCATGGTTCGGATATCGTCGCAGGTGCGGATGCCGCCGCCCACGGTCAGCGGAATGAAGACTTCACCGGCGATATGACTGACCATCTCCACCGTGGTCCCGCGATCCTCATGACTGGCGGTGATGTCGAGAAAAGTGATCTCATCGGCACCCTGCTGGTTGTAGCGTTTGGCGACCTCGACCGGATCACCGGCATCGCGGATGCCGACGAAATTGACGCCCTTGACCACCCGACCGGCGTCGACATCCAGACAGGGTATGATGCGTTTGGCAAGCCCCATGATCAGTCCTCTCTCGCAGTAGTGGCGTCGAATTCGTCGCACAGGCGCTGTGCCTCGGCGACATCGAGGCTGCCCTCGTAGATAGCGCGTCCGGTGATGGCGCCGAGGATGCCCTGGTCGGCGACTCGGGCGAGCTGGCGGATATCGTCGAGATCGGTCACGCCGCCGGAGGCGATCACCGGCAATCCGCCTCCCCGGGCCATTTCCACGGTGGCGCCGATATTGACGCCCTGCATCATGCCGTCCCGAGCGATATCGGTGTAGACGATCGAGGACACGCCGGCGTCGGCGAAACGCTTGGCAAGCTCGGTGGCCTTGAGAGTCGAGACCTCCGCCCAGCCATCGGTGGCGACGAAGCCGTCCCGGGCGTCGAGGCCGACGATCACGTGGCCTTCGAACAGGCGACACATCTCGTTGACGAAGGCCGGCTCCTTGACCGCCTGGGTGCCGATGATCACATAAGAAACCCCGGCTGCCAGATAGTGCTCGATGGTAGCCGCCGAGCGGATGCCGCCACCGATCTGGATCGGCAGATCCGGATAGGCGCGGGCAATGGCGGTGACCGCCTCGCCATTAACCGGCTTGCCTTCGAAGGCGCCATTGAGATCCACCAGATGCAGACGTCGAGCGCCGGTTTCGACCCAGCGCGCTGCCATGGCCACCGGGTCGTCACCGTAGCGGGTGACGTCGTCCATGCGTCCTTGCTTGAGGCGGACGCATTGACCGTCCTTGAGATCAATGGCGGGGATAACCAGCATGTCGTGTCCTCGTCAACGCGGCGAATCATCGGTCGCCGCAGAGATAATCCAACGTTGGCGGTGGTGTGATACTGGCGGCGCGGCTCAGGGCGCCCAGTTCACGAAATTCTCGAGTAGCCTCAGGCCATTGCTGGCGCTTTTTTCGGGGTGGAACTGCACCGCGAATACCGCATCGCGACTCGTCGCGACGTGGGCGTCGACGCCTGCGTAGCGCGTCGTGCCGAAGACGTCGCCATCCCGCTCGGCTTCTACGTAGTAGCTATGCACGAAATAGAATCGCGTGCCATCCTCGATGCCTTCCCAGAGCGGGTGGTCATGGTGCTGACGTACCTGGTTCCAACCCATGTGCGGCACCTTGAGGCGTTCGCCATGATCATCGTACAGGTTCTGACCGAAATAGCGGACCTTCCCCGGTAGAAAGCCCAGGCAGCCGGTGCCGCCATTCTCTTCGCTGGCGTCCATCAGCATCTGCTGGCCAACACAGATGCCCAGCAGCGGTTTGGATTGGGCGGCGAGTAGCTCCAGCACCAGGCCTTTCAGTTCGGCACGTTCCAGTTCGCCCATGCAGTCGCGAATGGCGCCCTGGCCAGGCAGTACCAGCCGGGTGGCGCCGGCGATGACGCGGGTGTCCCGGGTGATCACCACATGTTCGTGGGTCACGTGCTCCAGCGCCTTGGCGACGGAGTGCAGGTTACCCATGCCATAGTCGATGACGGCAATCGTCATGCTCGCTCCTTGGGGTTGGGTGTCAAAGGCTGCCCTTGGTGGAAGGCATCTGTCCGGCCATGCGGGAATCGCGTTCCACCGCCATGCGTAGCGCCCGGCCGAACGCCTTGAAAATGGTCTCAATCTGGTGATGGGCGTTGAATCCCTTCAGGTTGTCGATGTGCAGCGTCACCTGGGCGTGATTGACGAAACCCTGGAAGAACTCCCAGAACAGCTGGGTATCCAGGCGGCCGATGGCGGCACGAGTGAACTCGACGTCCATGAAAAGACCAGGGCGACCGGAAAAATCGATCACCACTCGGGACAGGGCCTCATCCAGCGGGACATAGGCATGGCCATAGCGGCGAATGCCGCGCTTGTCATCGAGCGCCTTGGCGAAGGCTTGGCCGAGGGTGATGCCGAGATCCTCGACGGTATGGTGCTCGTCGATATGCAGGTCACCCTTGGCGTGGATGTCCAGGTCGATAAGGCCATGACGGGCGATCTGCTCGAGCATGTGATCGAGAAACGGCACACCGGTCTCGGCGACGAAATGACCTTGGCCGTCCAGATTCACACTGACCTTGATCTGGGTTTCAAGGGTATCGCGGGACACCGTGGCGATACGCTCCGCCATGTCCGGGCTATCCAGCCGGGCTGTCTCCATCTGGGAGCTCCATTCAAGTAGCTGATGCAAGGGTAAAGGATCAATGGCCTTGAATTAGAAGGAACACTTCTTCGACCTGACCTGTCATTATAGAGAATCGTTATCGCCATCCGCTACAATGCGAAGTAAGGAACCTCGGGGCGATATTGGCATCAAGGAGATAGAGCATGGCGGTAACGCTCACGGAAGTCGACCATGCGTGCTGGTTAAAGCATAGCCAAGTGGAAGCCGATCTTGCACGCATCTATCATGATGCCCCAAGTGAGCGTCTGCCGCAGGTCGCCGATGCATTCGTTGAGTCGCATTTAAAAAGCGGTGGCGTGTTTTGCTGTGCCTTGTTCGATGATCGACTGTTGGCGGCGGTCAGCGTGCAAAAGAAGACAGAAGCCTGGTGGCTGGCTCATTTCTGCGTGCGCAAGAGCATGCGGCGGCGGGGAATTGGCTCGCGTCTACTAGCGCTCATTGCCGAAGCAGCCCATGAGCAGGGCAAGGCGCTACGTGTCGAAGCCAATCAGTTGCAGTTGGAAGATCAGCTGTTGTTAACCCGTCTGGGCTATCGCCCCAAGGCCAGCGGCTTCTATTTCGAGCTCAATCCGTTGGCAGCAGGAGGTTATTGATGAAAAGGTTGGTACGGGCACTATTGGCCGTCGTTGGGGTGTTGGGGCTGATAGTGGTGGCCGCCGTGGTCTATGTAACCACCTTCTTCGATCCCAATGACCTCAAACCACGGCTAATCGAAGCAGTGCGTGAACAAAGCGGTCTGGAACTGGCTCTGGAAGGGCCCTTGAGCTGGTCGTTCTATCCGCGCCTGGGTGTCAGCGTGGAGGACGCGCGTGCCTGGCTGCCCAGGCAGCGTCAAGAGAACGCCCCCTTTGCCGCTATCGATAGCGCCGGGGTCAGTCTGGCCTTTGCGCCTCTGCTATCGGGTGAGATCGCCATCGATGGCGTGGCCATGGATGGCATGCGTCTCGAACTCGTGCGCGACGAGCAAGGACGTGGCAACTGGGAGACGCTTCTCGAGCGGCTGCAGGGCGAGGAGTCCGAGAAGGCCCTGGCCCCGGCGTCGGCGGGACCCGCCATGAAACAGGGTGGTCCTGATGTGGCGCTCGATATCGCCAGTATCGAGGTGAGCAACAGCCAGATCAGCTACGCCGATCGACGCGGCGACCTGGACGTCACGGTGCGCGACCTGGTTATCAGCAGTAGCAATGTCAATCCGGCGAACGCCTTTCCCGTCGAGAGTCATTTCGTGGTCGACAGCGTCGCACCGGGACTTTCCAGCAAGGTCGATCTCAAGAGCAAGGTGCGTCTTGGTTTGGACGACGGTCGCTACGTGCTCGAGGGGTTGAATCTCGAGACACAAACTGAAATGGCGGAACTGCCGGATCGTCGCCAGACGTTCTCCCTCAAGGCCAAGAAGGTGCTTGGCGAACTGAATAGCGGCGACTATCGACTCGAGGGCGCTGAACTCAAGGCCAACCTCGAGCATCCCGCGCTGGGTGAGAAACCGCTGCCATTGACTCTGAACTTCGAGGGCGAAGCGAATACCGAGCAACAAACCGCTCAAGTACACGATCTGCTGTTGACCAGCGAAAAAGGACTCAAGCTGACCGGCACGCTGTCCTTCACCGAGCTTTTGACGTCACCGAACTATACCGGGCAAGTCAAGCTGGCTCCGCTCTCGCTGCGATCCTGGATAGAGCGTTTCGGCAGCGAGCTGAACACCGCCGATGACGAAGCGCTGACCCAGGTAGCACTTACCAGTCCACTAAAAGGTGATATGCAGCAGGCCAACTTGACCAACCTCACCTTGGTCGTCGATGACAACACCTTTGGCGGACAACTGGGAGTCGGGCTGGACGGTCGCTCTTATACATTCAATCTCGAGGGCGAGCGCCTGAACCTCGATGACTACTTACCGCCGGTGGAGGACGACGGCGCGGGTGATGAAAATACGGCCCTGCTCGCGCCACTGGGAGTTGACTCTGCCTATGCCCAGGAGGAGGCAGGTGAGCTGGTGCCGGTCGAGGCCCTACGCGATCTGTCCCTGGATGGTCAGCTTTCGCTAACGGAGCTCAAGGTCAAGAATCTGACCCTGATGCGGCCCTCCCTAGTGCTCCAGGGCAGTGACGGCCGTCTGGCGCTGGAGCGTTTCGATGCCCGGCTCTATGACGGTACACTCAACGTCGGTGCCAAATTGAATGTACGAGAAACACCCATTCGCTGGGCATTCACTCCGCGGCTAAAAGGTGTGCAGATTGTACCTCTGGTCGAGGATTTCAGTGGCGAGCCATCGCCGCTGCGCGGCCATCTGAATCTCGAGGGAGATTTCACCTCGAAGACCAATGCGCTGGATACTCTGGTCAGTAATCTCAATGGCACCGCCAATTTTCAGGTGGCAGATGGCGCCGTGTTCGATGTCAATGTCTCTCAGGAACTATGCACGGCAGTGGCAATGCTAGAGGGCGAAAAAACTACTCGCGACTGGAGCAAGGATACCCGTTTCGAACGCTTGTCGGGCAGCGTTCGAGTGATCGACGGTGTCGCTAGTAACGAGGATCTCAAGATCGTCATTCCCGGTATCGAACTCACCGGAGACGGCCAGCTGAACCTGCCGACTCAGCGCTTCGATTATGACGCTCGCGCACGTTTTGTCGATACGGCGGATGCCGCCTGCAATGTCAATCCACGTCTAGAGCGCGTGCCACTTCCTTTGCATTGCGAAGGCACGCTTGAGAGTGAGCCCAAGCAATGGTGCGGCTTCGACCGCCAGGCCTTTCAGCAGTCCTTGACCGAGCTTGCCCGAGACGAGGTCAAGCGCAAGGCCAGCGAGAAGATTGACGAGAAGATCGGCAAGGAGCTTGAAAAGCGCCTAGGAAAAGATGCCAGCGAGGAACTCGGTGACGCTCTACGCGGTCTATTCAAGTGAGCATCACTAGCAAGCCAGTTGTTGCGCCGACTTCTCAGTCGGCGCTTTTTTGTGCCGTTTTCATGTCGTGGACCTATGAGTCAATTACATCCCATTGATCTGACGTCGGGTGCCTTTCAGGCGCGCTTATTCGAGTGGTTCGATCGTCATGGTCGCAAGGCGTTGCCTTGGCAGCAGAACAAGACACCTTATCGGGTCTGGATCTCCGAGATCATGCTGCAGCAGACCCAGGTTGCGACGGTCATTTCTTATTATGACCGTTTCATGGCGCGCTTCCCTCGCGTCGAGGACTTGGCCGAGGCCGCTCAGGACGAGGTGCTGCATTTATGGACCGGGCTTGGCTATTACGCCCGAGCGCGCAATCTGCATCGTACGGCACAGATCGTAGTGGCCGAGCACGGGGGCGAATTCCCGGTGCACAGTCTCGAGGCAATGACCGCGCTTCCTGGTATCGGGCGTTCGACCGCCGGGGCTATCATCAGTATTAGTACCGGGGAGCGGGCGGTCATTCTCGATGGCAACGTCAAGCGCGTACTGAGTCGCCTGCATGGCGTCGAAGGCTGGCCGGGTCGACCGGCCGTGGAGCGGACGTTGTGGCAGCTTGCCGAGCACTACACTCCCGAGACGCGTCTGTCCGACTACACCCAGGCCATGATGGATCTTGGGGCGACGCTGTGTACGCGCAGTAAGCCCAGTTGCCTGCTTTGCCCCTTTGCCGATGTCTGCTGGGCCCATGCTCATGGTGAAGAACGTCGCTTCCCCGAAAGCAAGCCACGCAAGACGCAGCCCGAGCGTAGTACGCAAATGTTATTGTTGCGCGATCACGAGGGCCGGATACTTCTGGAGCAGCGACCTCCCAGTGGCATATGGGGCGGTCTGTGGTGTTTTCCGCAGTTCGATGATGAGCGGGCCATGCAGGAATGGCTTGCTGAGCATGTGCCCAAGGCCCGGCTTGAACCCTCCTGGGACGAGTTCGTGCATACGTTTAGTCACTTTCGCTTGAGGATCCAGCCGCGACCGGCAATGCTCGATACTGAACTGAACGTTGTCGGTGAGTCGGGTCGACACTGGTATAACCCGCGTACACCTGCCAGCATTGGGCTTGCTGCACCGGTCAAGTCGCTACTCGATCGCCTATCGCAATTGACCACTCACGCCGAGGAGAACGACCATTGAGTCAGACCGTATTCTGTCGTAAGTATCAGCAGGAACTAGAAGCCCTGCCGTTTCCTCCATTACCTGGTGAAAAGGGGCTGGAGATTCAACGCACCGTGTCGAAGCAGGCCTGGGACGAATGGCAGGCTCAGCAGACCCGTCTGATCAACGAGAAGCATCTCAATCTACTCGAGCCCCAGACGCGGGAGTATCTGATGGAACAGATGGAGCGCTTTCTTGACAATCGTGACACCGATCAGGCGGAAGGCTATGTACCACCCTCGTCATGAACGTATTGCCATGCGAGGCTTGGCATCTTTCTGAATTGGAAGGCTTGACCGGCCTGGGCCTTTACGTTTAAATACGTCCCCGTTGGCAGCGGCCAGATAGCTCAGTCGGTAGAGCAGTGGATTGAAAATCCTCGTGTCGGCGGTTCGATTCCGTCTCTGGCCACCATATTGCTGGGGTATAGCCAAGTGGTAAGGCACCGGTTTTTGGTATCGGCATTCGCAGGTTCGAGTCCTGCTACCCCAGCCACGCCAACGCTTCGTTAGGCGCTGGCATAGCTCAGTTGGTAGAGCAACTGACTTGTAATCAGTAGGTCCCGGGTTCGACTCCTGGTGCCAGCACCACAAAAAAAAGCAGTGAAATTAACTGCTTGCATATTTTAGAAGCCGCCCCTCAAGGCGGCTTTTGCTGATGGTATTTCCTCCATTTCTATCGTCATACAACCCCCTGTATGCGAGCCCCCTGCGGCACAAGTGCTTGGTGGCACTTTACTACCTACAGAATTATCTACAGAGCTGACAGCATACTGGCGACCATCACTCCATTGACCTAGATCAAGGAGTCTCCCTCGAATTACGCTAGATTGAATGGTGAAGGGCTCATGATTGCTCACTACAGATAATTCGGAGGCCACCATGTATCAGTCGATCCTTGTACCCGTCGATGGCTCGGCGCAGTCGCAGAAGGCGCTAAAGTTGGCTACCAACCTACTCAATGATGGGCAGGGCCAGCTCTACGTACTCAATATTCAGGAAATTCCCCTGGCCGAGGATGCGCTGGGACGCTCCGCCGGCGTTCCGGCAACCAATGCTGAAGAACTCGTGCAATCTGCGGGTCATGGGCTCATCGAGCAGGCCTGCCAAGCAGCGCAGATTGAATATGAGCGAGTGACCCCCATTGTTCGCGCAGGGCATCCTGCCAAGGAAATTGTATCCGAGGCCCAGCAACTCGGCGTCGATGCCATCGTCATGGGTAGTCGCGGTAATAGCGATATAAAAAGCCTGGTGATTGGAAGTGTTTCCCACCGGGTACTGCATGTTGCGGCCTGTGCTGTGATCATCGTGCGCTAAATGATATCCCTGGCTTTTGTATGAGGAGCACTTGATTCAGGTGCTCTTTCAATGGCTTCTTTCCCAGTTTTACTTCGGACGAATGCACCGCCTCGATATTTGACGCCCTATCGGTTCCGACCCATAGTTTGGAACGGCGGGTGAACAGGCTCGTGCATAGTCTCCTTGTCATCACGACACGCATCTTCGGTGTCAATCTCTTCACACGCTGATGGGGATCATTCTTCCTGACCTGAGATAACAACATCATGCGTGATTACCGACGTTCGGACGGCGAGACGCTCTACTGGCCCCTCGGACCCTTCAAGTTCCGGCTGCCATTTCTTCACTATCGCTTCGAATGGCCCGACTATTTTCAGGGCCTACTCATGTGCGCGGTGGACCTGGCCGCCATCCCGCTGATGACCGAGCTGCTGGGTATGCCCTTCGAGGCAGCGCTTGCGGTGGTGTTGCTCAATGGCTTTTTGTACCTTGCGCATCACTTGCTGGGCGATCCGGTAGTGCCGGGCTGGATCACGCCGGCCATTCCGCTGCTGATCGCTTATTGCGAGACCTTCCCGGAGGGGCCCGATCGTGTCCATGCGCTGATCGCCTTTCAGTTACTGTTGGGGGTGTTCTGTATCGGACTGGGTCTGTCGGGGCTGTCCAGACGGGTGGTCAGCCTCGTGCCGCCGGCCATCAAGGCAGGCATCATCATCGGTGCCGGCATCGCCGCGGTGATCTCGGTGTTCGAGGTGGGCGGGCGCTTCGAGAGTTTTCCCTGGACCATTTCGATCACCATCGGCATCGCCTTCTATCTGATTTTCTCCCAGCATTTCAATAAGCTGAAGACCCGAAACGCTTTCTGGGCCACCCTGGGCAAGCTCGGCATCTTTCCCATCATCGCCATCGCCATCGTGCTGGCGCCGCTGTTCGGCGAGGCGCCCTGGCCGAGCATCGAATGGGGCATCACCTCCCCGGACTTCATGACTCTGTGGACCGAGTACACCGTGTTCGGCCTGGGCCTGCCGTCACCCGGGATGTTCCTGCAGGCCATTCCCACCATGCTGGCAGCCTATATCGTGCTGTTCGGCGATGTGCTGCAGGGCAAGGCGCTACTGCGAGAAGCGGACGAGAGCCGCCCAGATGAGGAGGTGGACTATGATCCGGATCGTGCCCACATGATCTTCGGTGGACGCAACGCCACCATGAGCATCATCGGGCCAGACGTGGCGATGTGCGGCCCGCTGTGGGCCGCCATGCACGTGGTGATCGTCGAGCGCTTCAAGGAAGGGCGCAAGGCCATGGATTCCATCTTCGGCGGCGCCGGATCCTTTCGCTGGGGCACGAACACCGGCCTGCTCCTGATGCCCATCGTCAGCATGGTGGAGCCGATCCTGGGGGTCGCGCTGGCCTTGACCCTGCTGATCCAGGGCTATGTGAGCGTGCGCATCGGCATCATGCAGGCGCGTAGCCAGCGTGATCTCGGCATCGCCGGCGTCACCGCGGCGGTGCTCGCCGCCCAGGGTGCTTCCTGGGCGTTCGCGGTCGGGGTGGGGCTGTGCCTGCTGATCTACGGTCGCCACTTCTTCACCGGAGAGAACGACGAGACCTTTACCAAGGACACCGATCATTGAATGCGATCGAAAAGCGACAGGAGGCGTTGTCATGAAAACCCGCGCGGCGGTACTCAGAGAAATGGGGGCGCAAACGCCCTATAAGGACTCCCAGCCCTTGAGGATCGAGGAAGTGGAGCTCGATGCCCCGGGCAATGGCGAGATTCTGGTGCGTGTGCATGCCGCGGGCCTATGCCATTCGGACCTATCGGTGATCGATGGCAACCGACCACGGCCATTACCCATGGCGCTTGGTCACGAGGCCGCCGGCGAGGTCGTGGAGGTGGGCTACGGGGTCGACGATCTGTCGGTGGGCGATCATGTGGTGTTCTCCTTCGTGCCCAGTTGCGGCACCTGTGATTACTGCCTTGCCGGTCGTGCAGCCCTCTGTGCGCCTGGCGCCAAGGCCAACAACGAAGGCGTGCTGCTGAGTGGCGATCATCGGCTGCATCAAGGCAGTGACGCGATCAATCATCATCTTGGCGTGTCCGGTTTTGCCGAGCACGCGGTGACCTCGCGTCGTTCGGCGGTCAAGATCGACAAGAACCTGCCTTTCGAGATTGCCGCCCTGTTCGGTTGCGCGGTGCTCACCGGCGTGGGTGCCGTCGTACACTCCGCCGGGCTGCGCGCCGGTCAGTCGGTGCTGGTGGTCGGGCTCGGTGGTGTGGGGCTATCCGCGGTGCTCGGTGCCATCGCTGGCGGTGCCAGCCAGGTGATCGCGGCGGACATCGCCCAGGATAAGCTGGACATGGCGAAGCAGTTCGGCGCGACGCATGTCGTCAATTCCGCGAATGATGATGCCGTGGAGCAGGTGCAGGCGCTTAGCAATGGTGGCGTGGATATCGCCGCGGAGTTCGCGGGGGTGGGGCCGGCGCTGGAGTTCGCCTTGGCCGCCACGGGCAAGGGCGGCACCACCGTCACCGCCGGGTTGCCCCATCCCGACACGCGAGTCGAGCTGAGTCCGACCAAGATGGTGGCCGAAGAGCGCCGCTTCCTGGGTTCCTACCTGGGCGGCCATGTGCCTGCGCTGGATATTCCCGAGTATATCGCGCTCTACATGGCAGGCCGCCTGCCGGTGGACAAGCTGCTGACCCATCGCATCAAGCTGGAAGACATCAACGAAGGTTTCGATCGTCTTGCCAGGGGAGAGGCGATCCGTCAGGTGATCCTGTTCGATTGAAACCATCGGAGCTGATGCGGCATGACCGAAAAGGGGAAGATGATCGCGGGAGCGCTCTACCATCCCGGCGATGATGAGTTGTTCCAGGATCGTGAAAAGGCGCAAGCGTTCATGCATGCCTACAACCAGACGACGCTTAAGGATCGCGGTTTTCGCCGTGAGCTTCTCGCGAGCTGCCTTGGCGCCCTGGGCGAGCGTGGCGCGATCAGGACGCCGTTCTCGATCGACTATGGCTACAACATCTTTCTGGGAGACGATGTCTTCATGAATTACGGCTGCGTGCTTCTCGATGTCTGTCCCATCCGTATCGGCGATATGGCGCAGATCGGGCCAGGGGTGCAGATCTACGCCGCCGATCATCCCCGCGACCCGGCCGATCGGGACCAAGGGCTGGAGCTTGGCCACCCTGTCACCATCGGCCGAAACGTTTGGATCGGAGGGCTTGCGATCATCCTGCCCGGTGTCACCATCGGCGAAGACGCCATCGTAGGCGCGGGCAGCGTGGTCACTCGGGATGTACCAGACGGCGCGACGGTGGCAGGGAATCCGGCCAGGCAGCTACCAGAGAGAGGCTAGGGCAGCTCTACAATCTGTTGCATTGTTTTACAGATCGGGTGCAAATTCCTGAGGCGACGCAAGGTCCTGGCATGGCATGGTTTGCTAAACTACGATGCCCGCCATGACAGATGGCGATGGCCAATGGACAGCAAGGAGATCGGGTAGGAATGACGGAGCTTGAGCAGGAAGAGGCACGACTCGCCGATTGCGATGCCGAGGCGTATCTACGACTGGCGAATGCCATGAAGGAAGCGGGTATCGCATCCGTGACACCCAGCTATCTGCGCAAGCTCGCCGAGAAGATACGCAACGAAAATGCCAAAGAGAGCGGTTGAATCCGGTCCCGATGCCACTAAGTCGCTGCTTGATTCCAATTGACGGGAATAGGCTCCTGAGCCTTCATGGTTATTTTCTCGTCGTGCCGGCGTAGCTCAGTCTGGTAGAGCAACGCACTCGTAATGCGTAGGTCGGTGGTTCGAGTCCACTCGCCGGCATCATATGATCCATTGAAAATAATTACTTACGGATAGTGTTTGAAAGCGATCTCAGGTCATGGAAAGGCTGGGTAGTAAATAGGCAGCGTGTGGTGAATTTATTTTTTGCTGTTGGAGAGCCGTTGCTAAACCGGTTTTGACAAGGCATTTGCCATCGCTGAACAGAACCACCCTAGGCCTGCGTTTTTTAAATTCGCCCAAAATCCCTACCTCTGGCGTGAGTGAGCGTCGGCTCAGAAACGTCAAATTCAGCTTTCTGGTCGTTAGAGTCAACAGGGCCCATGCCTGGAGGCATCCCCAACTCAATCCCTGCTGCATCTGCGATCGCGCCGGCCCACTTGGCCGCGGCGTGGCTTATGAGTTGACTTGCCTTGTCGCAGTCAATGAATCAGCTCTTTTCTCAGCTCACCGACGGGCAGTGCACAGATGGCGTCATAGATCATTTCGCGACGAACGTGTCTTTGTCGGCAGCCAGGACGGTTTCGTCTACGCGGCGCTGGTGGCGGAATTTGAATGTCGATAGTTCAATTGTCGGTAGATTCTTGGACTATGCTGTACAGATAACTGTAGTCCGGTTATCCAAAAAGCCAATAATATAAAGTGTAGGGCATGGAGTTAAATGTCATGAAAACCGACGATGCTCGAGATGCACTAAAACAGCTAGCCGAGTTATTGAGCGAGGATCAAGCGCAAACTCCGTCGCAGCGCCGTTATCCTGATCAGGCATTACCCTTGCTGCACGATGAAAGCGTGCAAAAAGCGCTAGTCAAGTATCTGAACGACGGCAAGCAAGTTCATGCCATCTTGCCGTTTGGCTATAACCCGTACACACAAATCAATCATACGTTATTCATTTTTGGCGAAAATCAAACGACTCACTGGGAGCAAGGAGTGCTGGCCATCACCTGAATCCGTGAGACCGGCCCCCAGGAATGCTTCTAACCTACTGAACTGCATGGCAATATAGCGAATATCGCCATTCACCCAGACAGTGCCATGCCCAACGTCAAGTTCCGCGCCAG
>NZ_JBNCAN010000038.1:0-19019 GCF_049808615.1 Halomonas sp. GXIMD04776
TTGAGGGACTGGGTCTTCATGATGTCGGTGTACTTGGCGCTGCCATGCTCGAAGGGATTGATGCCCGCGGCCCGCCCTTCCTCGTTGATGTGTTCGATCAGCTCCATGCCCACCTCCGCGGCCATGCGATCGCGGAATTCGATCATCTCGCGGAACTTCCAGGTGGTGTTGACATGGAGCAGCGGGAACGGCGGCGTGCCCGGATAGAAGGCCTTGCGTGCCAGGTGCAGCATCACCGAGGAGTCCTTGCCGATGGAGTAGAGCATCACCGGGTGGGCAAACTCCGCGGCGACTTCGCGCAGGATATGGATCGATTCCGCCTCGAGCTGCTTGAGATGAGTCTGGGACGCTGGATCACGGTGGGAAGGGAGCATGAGGTATGGCCAGATAGAGAAAATGTGAGCGTTTGTACCCTACCCAGATATAAAACAATGGCTCTGAAAAGTTCAAAAGTGCCAAAACAAAGGGACCAGCAACACCACCGTACACCCTACGATGAGGCTCAGCGGCATGCCCAAACGTAAATAGTCGAGCATCCGATAACCGCCTGGCCCCATGACCATTAGATTGGTCTGATAGCCCAACGGGGTCATGAAACTGGCGGAAGCGGCAAACATGAGCGCAATGACGAAAGGCATGAAGCTCACATCGAGACGCTCGGCCACGGAGATGGCGATAGGGAACATCAGTACCGCAGCCGCATTATTGGTAATGATCTCGGTAAACAGCACGGTCAAAAGATAGATCATGGCCAGCGCCAGCAAGGGTGACATATCGGCATGGACCATCAGGCCTGCGATAGACTGTGCCGCGCCGGATTGAGTCATGGCAGCCCCTAATGAAAACGACGCCGCGATGACGATCAGTACCGACAGATCGATGGTGCGCCTGGCCTTGCTGACCGTCACACAGCGACCGACCAGCATGCCGCCACCGGCCAGCAGGACCGCTTCCAGTATCGACATCAGTCCAAGACCGCTAACACCGACCATCAATACCAGGATGCCGAGTGCCAGGGGGGCCTTGCGAAAATCGGGTGGGGTGGAGTCATTGAGCGCACTGACCAGCAGGAAATCGCGTCGATAGCGATATTGCTCGACGAATTCCTCCCCGGCCTCCATCAACAGGGTGTCCCCCGTCTGCAACCTGATATCGCCTAGCTTGCCTGGCAGGCGCCGTCCTTGACGCGAAATCGACAGAATCACCGCCTGGAAACGAGTACGAAAACGCGATTCGCGCACGGTCTGCCCCAGTCCGACAAAGTCACGACTGACCACCGCCTCGACCAGACAGCGCTGGTGATGGTCGATCTCGAGTTTGCGTACATCGCCGCTGGCCGGCGTCAAACCACGCACCCGGCGCAGTTCACTGGCACATTCCGGTGCCCCGATGAACACCAGGGTATCGCCCTCCATCAACCGAGTCTCCGGCGGTACGGCAGTCATCAAATACGACTGGCGTTCGATATCCGCCAGGTACCCATGCTGCAGGCTGCGCAGTCCTGCTTCTGCGATACTCTTACCCGCCAAGGGCCCACCCGGCGTTACGATGAATTCGACGCCGTACTCCCGGGCCTTGCTGACCTGGTCGACGACGCTGTCCCGTCGGGGCAGCAGCCGGTCGGCAAAGAGGATGAGGAAACCGCCGCCAAGCAGCAAAACCGGCACCCCCACCCAGGCAAGATCGAACATGCCCAACTCGACGCCTTGCCGGCTCTGCAACAGCCCGTCCACCACCAGGTTGGTGCTGGTTCCAATCAGCGTGCAGGTTCCGCCGAGAATAGCGATATAACTCAATGGCAACAGCAACTTCGAGGGGGACAGACTCAGGCGGCGCGACCACTCCTGAATGGCGGGGATGAACATCGCCACTATCGCGGTGTTGTTCATGAAGGCACTGAGCCCGGAGACGGGCAACAGCATACGAAGCTGCGCGTACTTGATGGTGTGTGGCTGGCCCAGCAAGCGATTGGCCAGCCATTGCACGGCGCCGGTTTCCCGAAGCCCTGCCGCTACGACATAGAGTGCGGCAATGGTCATGACCCCGGTGTTGGCGAAGCCGGCCAGCGCCTCCTGCGGCGTCAGCACATCAGTGACGATCAAGAAGACCAACGCCGCCATCAGGATAGCGTCCGGCGCAATACGTGTGAGGGTCAATGCGCCGAGAACGAAGATAACACTGGCCAGGCTTAGCCAGATATCGACAGACATCAAGACACCAGCTGACGCCTGAGACGCGGGCTGATCAACTCACCTAGTACCGTGATCGCCGCCAATACCCCCAATAGCCAAGGCCACTGGCTACCCAGATCGAGGGCCATCACCCCCAGAGCGTCGATGAAGATCAGCAGGATGCCCAACGGGCTGACATAGCGAATCATGAATAGCCACAGAGCATGCTGAACGTGGGACAAGCCAAGTTCAGAGCGGAAGATGTCGTTGCGCAGCACGAAGCCGGCCATCAGCGCCATGCCGAGGCCACCCAGGGGCATCATCCAACGCGAGGTCAGATAATCCAGCCAATCGAAGAAGTGCTTGCCCGCCAGAGTCCAGTCGGCGCCGACATTGAAGGAGAGCATGGCCAAAGTGCTCACGATCCACAGCAGGATACCCGTTCCCCAGGACGCCTTGGCCCGAGAGACGCCCTTGCTCTGATTCAACCAGGCCACCGTCGCCTCGATCATCGAAATCGCCGAGGTCAGAGCGGCCAGAGTCAGCATGATGAAGAAGGCGATCTCGAGCAGCGTGCCCAGCGGCATCTGCTGGAAGGCCAGCGGCAGACTCATGAAGATCAGCCCGGGGCCGCTGTCCGGGTCCATGCCGCTGGCAAAGATGATCGGGAAGATTGCCAGCCCCGCCATCAGCGCCACGAGGGTATCGAAGAGCGCCACGCTGAAGGTGGTACGGGCGATGGACTTGTCGTCGGGGAGATAGGATCCGTAGGTGAGGATTGCACCGGAAGCGAGCGACAGGGTAAAGAAGGCCTGGCCCATGGCCGCCAGCAGTCCTTCACTTGAAAGCTTGCCGAGTTCGAAGGCGAACAGGAAGTTCACCGCGTCACCGAAGCCACCGGAGAACGCACCATAGACGATCATGATGCCCAGGATGAGCACCATGCCTGGCATCATCCAGCGCACGCTCTTCTCGATACCTTCCTGAACCCCCTTGCCGACGATGAGCATCGTGGCCAGGGTCACCAGGGTGCTCCAGAACCCCAGGTTCCAGGGATTGGCGTTGTTGGCACCAAAGATCGCCGCCATCTCCTCGACGCTGGAGCCGGACAGGCCACCGCTGACCGCCTTCCACAGATAGGAAACCGACCAGCCCGCGACGACCACATAGAATGACAGGATCATGAAGCCGCACAGCATTGCCATCCAGCCGAATAGGGACCAGATGGCGCTGCGCCCGGATTCCTGAGCCAAGCGACGAATGGCATCGATGGGACTGCCGCGCCCGCGCCGCCCGAAGCTGATTTCCGCCATCATGATGGGAATGCCAATGGCCAGGATGCAGGCCAGGTAGACCAGCACGAAGGCGCCTCCGCCATACTCTCCGGTCATGTAGGGGAACTTCCAGATATTGCCCAGCCCCACGGCGGAACCCGTCGCCGCGAGAATGAACCCCCAGCGGCCAACCCACAGGGTCTTGGGCTTTTCTCTTGCTGTCATGACATACCTTAGGGAAACGCTGAATGAGTGCCGAACAGGGTTATACCCCCTGGCAAAGTGATTCGTGGATTGTAGCGTCATTTCGCCTTGGATCGCGACTTCACCAACGCCAATCTCGTGGACGCGTGATCAATGCTTAAAAACGCCAAATACAGCGACTCTGTGCTAGGGTAAACGCGAGTTTCGAGCCCCTTTCATAGAGTTGTGGCGCTTTCGTCGAACAGGGAGAACGTGTATGTCACGTCAGTTTGCCATCCTGGGACTTGGTTATTTCGGGGTCACTGTCGCTCAGGAGCTGATACGCCAGCATGACGATGTGCTGGGCATCGATCGTGACGAAGAACGGGTCAATGCGCTTTCGAACTTGTTGACCCACGCGTTGGTCGCCGATATCTCCGACGAGAAGACCCTTTCTGAGCTCTCGCTAGCCGACTACGATGCCGTCATCATCGATGTCGATGATAATCTCGAAGACAGCATGACCTGCACGCTACTGCTGCGAGAACTGGGTGTACGTGAAATCTGGGTCAAGGCGCACTCGGATACCCACTACCGTTTACTTCGGCATCTTGGCGCTCGCCATGTCGTCTATCCGGAATACGATACTGGTGTCCGGGTGGCACAAAGCCTGCATTATCATGCGATGGTCGATTTCATCGATCTGGGGGATCATCAGTTCGTAGTCGAACTGCAAACCACGGAAAATCTGTGTAAAAAGTGTGCCACGGTGGCCGATCTCGAACTCGACGACGACAAGCTAGCGCTGATCGCCGTCAAGCGTGGTCGTGAAGTGCTGAAATCCCCGGATCCGGATACCCCCCTGCAAGAAAAGGACAACCTGATACTGATGGGCGATCTCGACGACCTGCGCAAGCTGGGCAGCAAGCTTTGATCTCCCTGAACCGGCAAGAGCGTTCGTCACGATGAGGTTTCGCCAGCGCCTTTCCCGGCCAATGCGTTCGATGCCCCATGGGCGAATCATTCGACTCTCGCCACCGGAGCTTCTGCTGTTGGGCTTCGTGTTTCTCAGCCTGCTGGGCACCCTGGTGCTGATGTTACCTATCTCGGCGCATGCTCCCTTGAGCTGGAACGAGGCGCTTTTTACCGCCACGTCCGCCGTCACGGTGACGGGCCTCACCGTCATCAAGACATCGGAGCTGACCCTGTTCGGGCAGATCATGCTGCTATGCATGTTTCAACTGGGTGGTCTTGGCTTCATGACGTTCACCGCCATGACCCTGATGCTCATGGGCATGCGCATTCCCTTGCAGCATCAGAACCTGATTCGTGAAAATTTCAACCATACCTCGTTTCGTGATCTGACCCATCTGGTACGCACCGTCGTCACCTTTACCTTGCTGATCCAAGGCTTCGGCATGGCATTATTGGCCGCCGTCTGGGTACCCGAACACGGCCTCTGGTGGGGCTTGTGGCTAAGCCTTTTTCATGCGATTTCTGGCTTCAATGGCGCCGGCTTCACCTTATGGACAGACAGCCTGATGACCCAGGTCGCCGACCCGCTGGTCAATACGGCCATCATCCTGCTGATCATCGCCGGCGGCTTGGGTTTTGTGGTCGTTGCCGAGCTGAGAGACAGGTTCCAGGGTCATAAATTATCGCTGCATTCACGCATCATGCTGCATGCCACCTTCTGGCTGACCCTGGTCTCCATGATCGCCATCCTGCTGCTGGAGTGGAAAAACCCCGCCACCATAGGCGGCCTCGAAGGTCTTGGTGTGCGCTTGCAGGCGGCACTTTTCCAGGCCGTCACCCCCCGCTCTGCCGGTCTCAATACCCTGGATACCGCCGCCCTTCGTGAGCCGACCACGCTGCTGACCATGGTGTTGATGTTCATCGGTGCGGGGCCAGGCTCTGCCGCCAGCGGCATCAAGGTCACGACATTCGTGGTGCTACTGCTGGTTGCCCGTGCCTTTATACGCGGCGGTGTTCAGCCGACGGCCTTCGGCCGTTCGATCCCCGACAGCACCGTATTCAAGGCCATCGCTGCCGCCTTGGCAGTATTGCTATTGATTTTCACCTGTCTTTTCATCCTGACAGTGAGCGATGGCGATATGGATTTTCTTGATCTCACCTTCGAGGCGGTCTCCGCTTCCGGCGCGGTCGGTCTTTCCCGGGGTATTACCGATGAGCTTTCGCTTACCGGTCAGCTGACGCTGATCGTTGCCATGCTGCTAGGACGGGCAGGACCGATTTCGCTCGGCTATTTCATCGCCACGAGACGCCCGCACGGTGTGAAGTATGCAGAAGGCCAAGTCCATATCGGCTAGGCGACGGGAGCACTTCGCTCGCGCTATTCGATGCCCGCCAGCAAGCCCAGAGCCACAGCGGTCAATACCATCGCGATGAGCCCGTCGATGATCCGCCATACCAGCGGGCTGGCAAGCCGTGGCGCGAGCCAGCTAGCAGCGGCCACCAGGCCGAAAAACCAGCCGAAAGAAGCCACCGCCGCCCCCAGATAGAATCCCAGCGGACTCGTCTGAGCAGCACCGATCGCCCCGAGCATGATCAGGGTATCCAGGTAGACCTGAGGATTGAGCAGCGTCACGGCCAGAGTCGCCAGGATCACTCGACGCCGCGAGCCTTGCAGGCCAGCGCCCGCCGCCAGCACGTCACCCTGGAATACGCGACGTAGCGCCAACCAGGCCTGCCACAATAGGAAAGCGGCGCCTCCCAGGCGGGCCACCAGCATCACCCCCTCCTGACTTGCAATCAATCGCCCCAATCCGAGAACTCCGAGGCCGATCAGCAACCAGTCGCACAGCGCGCAAATGGCCGCCACCACCCAAGGATGTTCCCGGCGCAACCCCTGCCCCAGCACGAAGGCGTTCTGGGCACCGATCGCAATGATTAGTCCAGCACCGGTCAACAGCCCGTGAAGCGCGGAAATCAACATACGTTTCTCATTGATGAGGGATGACTGTGGTTGCTGGACAGAATAAAGTAGGACTTTAAATAAATTAAATTAATTTAAACGCTGGGTTATTAGTCAAACTGATGCTTGATTACAAACTTCTCCAGGCACTCGCGGCGGTGGTCGATCAATCCGGGTTTGAACGCGGCGCGCGACACTTGGGACTGACTCAGTCGGCGGTCTCTCAGCGCATCAAGCTACTCGAGGCGCGCCTAGGCCAACCGGTTCTGGTGCGCGCGCCCAAGCTGGCTCCCACTCCTCTTGGCCAACGCCTGCTCAACCATGTTCAGCAGGTGTCGCTCCTCGAGTACGATCTGCTCGAACAGATTCCTGCCCTGGGCGAGCACAAGCAGCGTCTTCGACTGGCAATCAATGCGGACAGCCTGGCGACCTGGTGGGCGCCGGCGACCGGCGAGTTCTGTCAGCAGCAGGGATTATTGCTGGACCTGATCGTCGAGGACCAGGACGTGGCGCTCAAGCGCATGCGCGACGGCGAAGTGGCAGGCTGTATCTGCGCAACACCAAAACCGGTTCAGGGAGCACGTTCTCAGCCATTGGGCAACATGCGCTACCGGGCGCTGGCAAGCCCGGATTACATAACGCGCCATTTCCCCGTGGGGGTAACCCTTGAGGCTCTGAGACGGGCTCCTGCCATCGTCTTTGGTCCGGACGATCAGTTGCAGCACCGCTATCTGGCCCTGTATGACTATCGAGAACCCTTCCCCCATCATTTATGCCCTTCGTCGGAAGGGTTCTTGCATCTCGCCTGCGCCGGCATGGGGTATGGCTTGATTCCCGAACAGCAGGTAACCCGAGAACTCGGTGAGGGCATGCTGATCGATCTCGATGCCGAACGCTTCATCGACGTACCGCTCTACTGGCATTACTGGCGCCAGGGCGGCAAGACGCTAGCCGCCCTTACCGATCATCTTGTGCAAGCTTGCCCATCGTGGTTAACCCCCATCGCGGAGTCTACAGAAGACGCCGCCCCAGGCCGGTATGTTGATTCAAATCAACCACCGGGCTCTTCAGGGATAGCGAGCCATGGATAACGTCCTGATCGCAAGCAAGCCTTCCAATTCTGCGCTAACCTGACTTTGATGCAACATCAAGTCATTGGATCGACGAACTAATGTCCAGCGTGAGGATGTTGTAAAGAGGCAAGGAAGCCTTGCCCGAGACCCGTATCTTACTCAACACATACTTTGATCCGGAGTTCGGTATGACCAGTAACACACGAATCGGCCCCGCTGTTCTTCCCGATACCCGCGCCCGACGAGTCGTCGAGAACCTGCTCGATGGCTCTAGCGTTTCGATCAATGGCGACAACCCTTGGGACATACAGGTGCTGCATCCCGATTTCTTCTCCCGTGTCCTGCATCAGGGCACTCTCGGGCTGGGCGAATCCTACATGGATGGCTGGTGGGAATGCGAACGCATCGATGAACTGGCCTATCGTCTGCTGCGCCATGGCCTGGGCTCACGAACGCGCAGCACCTCCGAGCGGCTGATGTATCGGCTGCAATCCGGCTTCTTCAACCTGCAGAGTCGTGCCCGGGCCTACATCGTCGGCGAGGCGCACTACGACCTGGGCAACGATCTCTTCCAGCGCATGCTCGACCCGACCATGTGCTACTCCTGCGGCTACTGGAAAGAAGCCAGCAACCTGCACGAAGCCCAGATTGCCAAGCTCGATCTGGCGGCCCGCAAATTGAAGATAGAACCCGGCATGAAGGTGCTCGACATCGGCTGTGGTTGGGGCAGCTTCGCCGAACACGCGGCACGCCACTATGGCGCGGAAGTCACCGGCATCACCATTTCTCGGGAACAGGCCGCCTTCGCCCGGGAGCGCTGTGCCGGGCTCCCGGTGGAGATACTGCTCGAGGACTACCGGGATCTGAGCGGGCATTTCGATCGTATCGTCTCGATCGGCATGTTCGAGCATGTCGGCCACCGCAACTACCGCACCTACTTCGATACCGTGGCGCAACTGCTCGACGAGGACGGCTACTTTCTACTGCACACCATCGGTTCCAACAGTTCCGATATCAGTGCCGATCCCTGGATCAACAAGTACATTTTCCCGAATGGAATACTCCCCTCGGCGGTGCATATCGCCCGCGCCAGCGAAGACTACCTGCTCATGGAGGACTGGCAGAACTTCGGCGCCGACTACGATCGCACCCTGATGGCGTGGCAAGCCAATTTCGATGAGCACTGGCACGAGATCGCCGCCAACTACAATGAAAGGACTCGACGCATGTTCCGCTACTATCTCGGTGCCTGCGCGGGCTCTTTCCGCGCTCGCGACATCCAGCTCTGGCAAATCGTCTATTCGAGGAAGCGTTCGGGGCGCTATGATGCCCCGCGCTGATTAACCAGGAGGATCAACGTCGTGTGCACCTTGGCTATCTAAAACCAAGCAGTACACGAAATGTCACCGCGACGACTCTCTGGCATGATGGGCGCTTTCGAAGGTAGAGCGATCAAGGGTTCAGCATGTCTCACCTGTTACGCATCGTCATGATCCACGGCCACCTCGAGGGCGTGGTCGAACTCAGTGTCGACGGGCACACCAACATCTGCGGCACCAACGCCTCGGGCAAGACCACTCTGCAGCGATTGGTACCGGTATTCTATGGTGAGCTCCCCAACAAGGTGGTGCCCAAGACGCGGATGAAGTTCGATGCCTTCTACCTGCCGCACCGTAATAGCTATCTGGTGTACGAGTATCGCCGCGAGGCCGGCAATATCTGCCAGGCGGTGCTGACCCGCAAGAGCGAGGGTGGTGTGGAATATCGCTTCGTGGCGGCACCCTACCGACCCGAAGACTACCTGGTGGAAAGCGATGCCGGGGTGGCGGCGCTCGACTACGGCCAGTGGGCCAGCGGGCTGCGCCGCGAGGGGATCGGCGTGTCGCCCAAGCTGGGGGCCACCTCCGAGTATCGTTCGGTGATTCAGAACGACTTCACCCAGCACCATGGGAGCAGAGGTGA
This sequence comes from Halomonas sp. GXIMD04776, assembly GCF_049808615.1. Lineage (NCBI taxonomy): Bacteria > Pseudomonadati > Pseudomonadota > Gammaproteobacteria > Oceanospirillales > Halomonadaceae > Halomonas > Halomonas sp. GXIMD04776. The sequence goes on from NZ_JBNCAN010000038.1 coordinate 9,599, forward strand.
CGGTCTCAAACTGCGCCAGATCGCCGCCCAGTTCAGCCTGGTCAAGCCGGAGCACCGCATCCGCCACATGGAGAAACTGGTCTCGGCGGTGCACGCCAAGGAGGGCAAGATGGACACCCTCAAGACCATGCTGGCGGCGATCTTCGAGGAAGACGGCGTCGAACTGCCGGTCACCCGCATTCGCAATACCAAGGCCCGGGAGTGGATCGCGCAGATGCGCCAGTCCATGCGCCTCGAGCCGCTACAACGGATGCTGGGACGATTGGATGACGTGGACAGGGAGATCGCCGACCTGGAGACGGCCCTGTGGCAGCTCAAGCCCCAGCTTGATGCCGACCGCCATCGTGCCGAACGGACCCTGGCCGACGTCGAGGCGCGACTGGGACGGCAGGAGCGCGAATTCCAGGCCCAGGAGCAGGGCTACGTGAAGACACGGGATGCGCTCAACGAGCGCATCAGCGAACTGGGCAGCGAGCTCGACCGTACTCAGCGCGACCTGAACGATCTGCAGCGCCAGTACGAACAGTACGCCGAGGCGGACATGCCGGCGCTGGAGCGCGATCTGAACGCCCTGCCCCAGTGGCGCGAGCAGTGCCAGCAGCTGCGTGAGCACCTTAGCGTCATGCAACAGGCCGCCCAGGCCAGCCAGGCCCGGCTGGATGGCCGACTCAGGGAACTGGCCGACACCCTGGCCCGCCAGACCGAAGAGTCGCAAGGCCTGATCGACGGCCTGGGCGACGAGAAAACCGCGTGCCGCGAGCGCCAGTGGGACGCCGAGCGCGCCCTGGACGAACGCTATCGCGCCGAGCACGCCGATCTTGACACCGCCTATCAGACCCGTATCGAGCAGGGCGTCGAGCGTCTGGCGGGACTCAAGGCACAGATGGCCTCCAGTGCCCAGACGCCGGAGGAGATCCAGGAAGCCGAGCTGGCCCAGGCGCGACTCGACCAGGCGCAGAGTGATCGCAACGCCGCCTCCACCTCTCTGCAGGGCGTGCGTGATGAGCACGAGACGCTGAAACGCGAGCGTGACGCCGCCGAACGCGGACTCGAGGAGGCACGCCATGAGCGTGCCGAGGCGGAGGGTCACCGCTATGCACTGTACCAGCAGCGCGACCCCGCCCAGGGCAGCCTGCGCCACTTTCTGCGTTATCACCGCCCAGGCTGGGAACAGCGGTTGGGCAAGGTGATCGCTCCCGAACTGCTGGAGCGCCGCGATCTCTCCCCCCAACTCACGGAAGTGGAGCACGATGATCTCTTTGGCGTGTCCCTCGATCTGGCCGCCATTGCGCTGCCGGATCATGCCCAGGATGAGGCGAGCCTGCTCGCGGCCATCGAGGCGGCCGAAGCGGCACACGCCCGCGCCGAGGACAATGTTCAGGCCGCGGAAAAACGCCTCAAGGCACGGCATGACCTTGTCAAGGAAGCCGACGAAACACTGCGGCAGTCGCGCAGCGCGTTCAAGCGTGCCGAGCAGGACGTGGAATACGCCACCCAGGCACGCAGCCAACTGCAGGAGCGCCATACCCGGCAGCAGAAAGACCGCCGCCGCATCTGCGAAGAGGCGCTGGCAGCCGAGGAAGCCTCCCAGCAGGCATTACGCGATGAAAAGCGCGAGGCCTTGAAAACGCTTTCCGATACCCACCAGGCACAGTTGCTGGAACTGAAGGCCGACGCTCAGAGCCAGCTGGATGGCCTCGACGCGCAAATCCGCCAGCACAAACGCCAACTCGACGACCTGAAGGCGGAGCACCAGCGTCAGAAAGAAGAGCTGGAAGCCGCCTTCGATCAGGAACTGCAGGCGCAGGGGGTCGACGCGGTGACGCTGAAAGAGACCCGGTCGCGCCTGACCGCGCTGGAGGAACGTATCCGCACCACCGCGGCGCGTCAGGAGGAGCTCGAAGCCTACCTCCGCTTCATGCGCGTGGAGTGGGCTGAACGCAAGCCGCAGTTGGTGGACAAGGAGTCGACGCTTTCTCGTGACAAGCAGGCCACCGAGCGGGAGCGCGACCAGTGCCGAAACGACTTCCAGATGGCCAAGGCGAGACATCTGGAAACGGTCACTGAGCTGAAGGCCAAATGCGATGCCGAACAGCAGGTGATCGATGCCTTGAAGCCGCTGCTGACCCAGGTGGAGGGCCTGGGATTGGCCGCCGCGCCCCAGCCGGTCGGCGAGGCGCCAGGCGATGTGCACGAGCGCATCGAACGTGCCCGCCAGGCAATGGAAAGCCGCAGCCGCGAACTCGAGACCCTGCGCAAGGGCTGCGAGCAGGTGGAAGGCGAATTGATCAAGGGGGCCAGCAGCGGCTTCGTCGAAACATTGGATGCCGAGCGGGCGAAGTCGGCGGGTGACGACGCCGAGCAGAATACCAGCCCTCGGCACCAGCTACCGCTGCTGCGCGGCATGCTCACGCTATTGGAGGATCAACAGCAGCAGTTGATCCAGCAGGGCCGCAACCTCGGCGATGACCTGGACAAGTTCTTCACCGTCTTTCGCGACCTCAACCGCCGTATCAGCGCGCAGAGCCGCCGCCTCTCCGAGGAGGTTGCCGACGACCTGCGCCTGGAGGGGATCAGCAAGGCCGAGGTTCGCATCCAGTCCACCATCGACGAGCTGGGCTTCTGGGAGCCGCTGAAGCAGTTTGCCGAATACTTCCGGGCATGGCGCGGCGTGGGCCTTCCGAGTGACGATTATCTCAATGCCCTGGCCGATGTGGTGGATCTGCTGCGCAGCGACCAGCAGTACAGCTTCGAGAGCCTGCTGCGGCTGGAGCTGCACCTGAACGAGGGCGGCACCGACCTGGTGATCAAGAACGACCGCCAGTTGCTGGAATCCTCCAGCCACGGCATGGCCTATCTTATCCTGTGCAAGTTCCTGCTCGCCTTTACCCGCTTGTTGCGCGGTCAGGCCGAGATCGCCATCCACTGGCCCATCGACGAGATCGGCACCCTGGCCTACCACAATGTCGAAAAGCTATTCGAGGCCTGCGACAGCAATCACATCCATGTCGTCGGGGCCTTCCCCAACCCCGAGTCGGATGTACTGCTGCTGTTCCACAATCGCTACCTGATCGACCGGGACGCAGGCCAGCCCAACCGTCGCCACCTGAAACGCATCGAGCCGCGCTTGAGCCGCCTGGCCCAACGCCTGCAGGCCCGCGCCGCCGAGGAGGTCTCCTGATGATCGAACATGGCCCTTTGCTGGAACGGCTGTTGGCCGGGGAGTTCATCTGCGCCGTGAGCGACGAGAGCGCCTTTCGCCGGCTGGAGGATGAGCAAACCCGCGAGCAGATCGATACCTACCTGCGCCCGCTCAACCGGCGATTGGCGTCCAACCCCGAGGGCAGCGTCTACTTCCTGGCCTGGCGGCAAATAAACGATAACGCTCGCGACCAGCTTTCACGTCAGCTCGGCGACACGCTGAACAGCCTGCTCCCCCTGCTGGAGTGGCTGCAGCTGGTCCAGGAAGCGCTGGGACGCGACACCCTGCTCGCCCCCGGCGACGTGCTCAAGCCGGCGGAGTTCAGCGCCAAGTGCGAGGATAACCAGAGCCTGCGCGAGCGCTTGGAGCGGCTGGCCACGGACAGTTTCTTCGGCTCCCAGAGCGAGCAGCTCGACGCCCAGATGAAGCAGGTCTTCAAGCGTTTAAAAGAGCACGGCTATCTGCTCCAGCCTCATGCCGAGCGCCAGGTTTATCTGGTCACCGGCAAGATCGACTACCTGGTAGACCTGGTGCGCTTCATCCGCGACGAGGAGAACCTGCCCGTCGACGAAGAGGGCCCGGCAACCCAGGAGGCCCTGTTGTGAAAGGGGGAATCGAGAGCGAGTCGCACGTTCTGGAGAGCCGCTTGATCGCCACGGGTGTCGAGCGCATGGCATTGCTCGGCAAGCACGCTGATGCCTTGATGCAAGGCTATACCCGCGACGAGGTGCCGCTGGACACCTTGAGCGACTCGGCGCTGCGCAAGCTGCTTGCCGCGCGCATCCTGTGGCGTCCCGATGAGCACGGCGGTGTCAAGCTCGCCCCCAAGGTGCGCGAACTGATCGCCGAGATGCTCGCCGACGAGACCCGCCGCCATGTCAATGCGGATGTGGCCGAAACCCTGGAACTCCTGCGCGGCCTGGTGCAGAGCTATCGTGAGGCACGCAGCCACGGCGAGCACTGGCGACAGGAGCAGCAACTGCTGCGTCTGCGCCAGGAGGTGGATGACCTCAATGGCCGCTTTGCCGATGCCATCGACAGCCTCTGGCAGCGCCTCAACAGCGACTTCGGCTTTGTCAGCCGTCTGAACGACAAGATCCGCGAGAACGACCGGGCCCAGAAGCAGATCGTACGCTTGCTGGACGGACTGGCGCTGATCGACTTCGATGAATTGATCGAGCTGGTTGGCAGCGACGGTGCACTGCGCAAGCTGCTGATCAGTCAGCTGCAGCAGCAGCTCAGCCAGCACTACACCAATCTGCGCGAAGTGCAGCACCGACTCACGGAACTGATGGCGCGTTTTCGCCAGCAGCAGTCGCGTAGCCGCCTGGTGGCGGGCATGGCCGCCTTCCTGCGCGAGCACCCCGGGTTTGTGCCCGGCAACTACGCCCGCCGCAGCGACGTTCCGGCACTGGTCAACCAGGCCGCGCCGCTCATCGCCGCCGCCGCGCCGGCACTTGACCGCCATCTGGATACTCAGGTACTCACCGAACTGCTGCACCGGCTACCCGTGCCGGCACACAAGCCGCAGACGCTGGCTGTCGCGCAGCCCGCCGAGGCCCGGGAAGCCACCCTGGTCGCCGCCCGCCAGCAGGCCCTGAAGCAGGATGTGGAACGCTTCTACCTGACGGTGGTCGATCATCCCGATCGCGAGGGGATCAGTGCCCTGGCATATCTGCACGCCGGCGATCTGGCGTGGGCGGATGAGATATGGCTATTCCAGGTGATCGCCGAGTATCAGGGCCTGCCACGCACCGAGCAGCGCGCCTTCCGCCTGCATCAGGAGGAGAGTCAGGCCAGCCGCTTCAATCACCTGCGGCTGATTCACGACGTCACGCTGCAGCTGGCGCTTCCAGCATGACCCGCCCTCTCTCGCCCAGCGCTTACAGGCTATTGCGCGGCGTCGAGGAGACACTGCATCGTGTGCCCGCCGTGGAGAAACCGCGCAGTGGAAAGGCCCTGCAAGAAATCGAGGCCTGGTGCGCTCAGTACGACATAGACCTCACTGTCTATCGCCAGGGCAATACGCTGCGCTTCGATCGCCGGTTGCTCGGCGAAATCAGCGAGGTGCTGGAGAGCCTGGGGCATCCGCCCCTGAATATCGCATTGAGTGGCCGCACGACCACGCAACAAGCCGAACAAGGCGGGATCGAAGCGAAGAGTGTACGCGAACGTCCCCGCGCCAGGCGGATACTGGTGAGCCTCCCAGGGCTGTCTCGGCCACCGTGGCTGGCCAGCGAATCCCGCGAGTACCGTGATCTCGATTGGCAGTCGCTGGATCTGCGCGGCTTCGATATCCTCATCCAGGTGGAAAATCTCGACAGCTTCTACGCCTTCACCCCCGATATCGAGGCCATCGACCGCTTTCGGCAGCCGCTGGTGATCTACCGTGGCGATCGCCACTACGGCGGCGGTTTCGCTGTGCTGGCCGAAACCTGGACGGCGACCGGCAAGCCGCACGTCTATCTGGGGGACTTCGATGCCGCCGGTATGACGTTTGCCATTGCCAGCCAAGCGACGCATTTGCTTCTGCCTCCGCTGGAGTGGCTCATTCACCACGCCACCACCGATCATCTGCCGGCCACTCAGATGAAGGCGCAAGCCTCGCTTCTTGAACACCGCGCAGCGCTGTCCAGCGACCACCCGTTGCGCGACTATCTGGCGATCATTCTCGACCGGCAGCGCGGACTCAGACAGCAGTGGTTTGGTAAACAAGTCCGCATGGTGCCTGTAAGCTAAGAGATAATTTTCTTCTCATGAGCGCTATCAGCTCAGGTACGCCCCGAACTCTCGCCGGTACCGATACCACCGGCGATCAGATGGGCCGTGCGCAGCGGTTCGGGAATCGCGCCATTCATCGCCGTCTCGCGCACGACCGATGCCGCCTCGTCACGACTCAGTCCGCAGCGCTGGACGTAAACGCCGGCCAGCGGCTCCATCGGCCCGAGGCGTTCGATGAGCGACCATTTACGCGCGCCGCCCGGGATATGCTCGAGCAGTGCCCGGCGCATGGCCTCGCGTCGCGGGGCATGACGGGCGACCACCAGCACCGGGATGCCCAGCACCTCGTGCAGCCCCTCGACATCGACGACGTTGAACCCTGCCAGGGCGATGCCCTGCAGCAGCACGAGCTGGAGGTGACCGGCAAACTTGCTCGCGCCGACGAGCCGGATCAGCTCGGATGTGCTGTCGACCCCGTCGCGACGCACCTTGCCCGAGACGACCCCCTCCAGACGCAGGCCGGCATAGATCGCGCCAACGATGCACACGTCACCGCGATGGTCGCGAGCAAAGGGACAATCGTCGAAGCCGACGATGTGCGAGAACGGCGTGGTGCGGGAATCGGTCATCGAGGGCGCCGGCTGGACAAGTATCGTGCCATCATGATCACGCCGTGGGTGGGGAGATACAAGACGATCGGCCAGACGAGCATCAGGCCCAGCAGGTACAGCAGCGGCCCGAGGGCCTCCTGGGGCTGGCCGAAGGGCCCCTGCACCCAGTTGATGTTGCGTTCGGCATCGGTGAGGGCCAGAGACAGTGGCAGGACGATCCAGGTCAGCGCTGTTTGCAGCCACAGGCCGCGACGGTCGTAACCCAGCCTCCACACGCCATAGACGGTGACCAGCGGCAGGAACAGGTGGAACAGCGACAGCAAGCGAAAATAGAGCGGCATCTCGGCGTTGAACATGTACTCGGTACCGCCGATCGGATGCACGCCGAACAGCAATGCACTGCCAACGTCCAGCACCCAGAACACCCCGACCACGAACACCGCAAGCAGCTGGGCGGACATCAGCAGCCGATTCTCGCACCACAGGGCGACGAGGATCAGGAAGCTGGCCAGATCGCACACCCACAGGTAATTCTGCCATCCCAGCTTGATGAAATAGCTCGGTGCCCAGATGGCGATCCATAGGGTGAAGGCCAACTTGAGCCAGAGAGGGAGGCGATGTGAAGCCATGGCTACCTCGATCGTGGGCCAAAGAAGCGCGATTGGCTAATCGAACCCTGCCCGGCGCAATCCGTCGAGATAGTGCGCTCTATCGACCTCCTGGCGATAGGGGTCCAGGGCAAGCAGCCAGTCGAGGCAGCTCAGGTGCGCGGGAAAGCTGCCCCGGGCCAGTTGATAGCGATAGTGGCGATAGACGGTATCCCGATGGCCGGTCGCCCGCTCCGGCTGGCCGAGATGGGCGTGGGCGGCGGCGATAACGGCCGGCGTATTGCAAAAGGCCTGGGGAGCGGTGGCCAGGATATCGATGGCTTCCTGGTAGCGACGTGCGCTGAAGAAGGCGATGCCGGTCATGCCGGCATGCCATTCCGGGCGATAGGGGGCCAGGCGCAACGCCTTGCGGGCCGCCTCCATGCCACGGGCGGGCTCGCCGATCAGAGCCAGGGCAAAGGAGGCATGAGCGAGCACGTTGGCGTCGTTGGGATTGAGCGCCAGCGCCAGTGAAAGCTCGCGATTGGCGGCGTCATAGCGTCGGCTGTATAGCTCGGCCAGGCCCAGCATGCAGTGGGCACGGTGATCGTGTTCATCCAGGGCGACGGCCTGGCGAGCGAGATCCAGCGCCTCTCGGCGAAGAAAGGCCCAGTGATTCCAGGAAAAGCACGCCCATTCGTTGAGATGGGCGAAAGCGAGGCCGACATAGGCGCGAGCGAACTGCGGATCCTTGGTCAGCGCTTGTTGAAAGTAACGCCTTGCTTCGTGAATGGCCGCCAGATCGGGGCGTCGCAGGGCGCTCCAGCCGCGCAGCCAGAGATCGTAGGCCTGCCAATCCTGGGGCGGCTTGCGGCGCGTCGCCGCCAGGCGATCGTCTTCGATCCATCCGATCAGATTGCCGACGATATGACAGACCATATCGTCCTGTACGGCGAATATCTCGTCGTCACGGCAGTCGTAGCGCTCGGCCCATAGCTGGCGGGCGCTGGCCGTTTCCAGCAGACGAGCGGTAAGCCGTAGTCCCTCACCTCGGCGTCGAAAATGGCCCTCGAGCAGATAGTCCACCCCGAGTTCGGCGCCGATTTGCGCCGGCGAGGCTGGCGTATCCCGGTACACCAAGGCACTGGTAGGGGCGATCACCTCGAGTTCACGAAAACGGCCGAGCTCGGTGGCGATGTCTTCCGCCAGTCCGTCGCCGAGATGACGATCGAGACCGACCTCCTCATCGGAAAGAAACGCCAGCACCGCCAGGCTAGGACAACCGCTGGTCCTGGCGCGATGTTGCGCGCGAGTCACGGCGGCGGCGTCGATGACGTTGGCGCGCTCCGGCAGATCGTCCTTCTCCCGAGACGAAGGTTTCATCTCATTGGCGCCTCTAGGTAGCAGGGCCATCAGCTCGGCTTTCAACTGCTCGGTTTCGGGAGCCGGGGCGACACCGAGCTCATCGGCGAGGCGTTGGCGACAGCGCCGATACTGGTCGATCGCCGCGCCGATGCGGTCCTGGTAGAGATAGAAACGGATCAGGATGCGCTGCACGCCCTCGTCCAGCGGATCGATTTCCAGCAGACGCAGGGCGAGTTGGATGCCGGCATCGATGGCGCCGGTAGCCACATAATGCTCCAGTAGCCGATGCATCACCTGCTGGAGCGCTTCGTCCAGGCGCAGGCGCTGGTTGACCAGCCACTCCTCGAAGGCTTCGCCGCAGTCGGCCAGCCCTTCCAGGAAAGGGCCACGATACAGGGCCAGCGCCCGCTCCAGCGTCTCCGGGGTGCCATCCGCCTGCCAGCGCTCGAAGGCTTCCACATCCGCCATGATCGCGCTGGACTTCAGGCCGATATCCTGAGAATCACTTATCAGGCAGTCCCGCGCTTCCAGGGGCAAGGCTTGCTGCAGACGCGAGAGCGCCTTGCGCAGGTTGGTGCGCGCCTGGGACTCGGGTATGTCTTCCCACAATAGGCCTGCCAGCTTGCTGCGGGAGTGGCGCCGACCCGCGCTCGCCGCCAGATAGGCGAGCAGCGCCACGACCTTGCGCGTCGGAAACCTGAGCCGCTGCCCGTCGGCGCTATGACAGGCGAACTCCCCGAGCAACGAGATCTGCAGCAATGACATGACGGCTACCCCCTGCAAATCAGCCTAGGTGTCGCTGCCCTGCATGACCAAATCCTGAATCCGTGATGCCGGCGTCGACACTTCCCCTATCACCGCCAGCGAGCATTTTCTGACCGCCGATTCCGTCTCACCCGCTGAACGCATACCGGGGAGGACCAACCATGGCGACG
>NZ_JBNCAN010000039.1:0-18639 GCF_049808615.1 Halomonas sp. GXIMD04776
CGTCGCCATGGTTGGTCCTCCCCGGTATGCGTTCAGCGGGTGAGACGGAATCGGCGGTCAGAAAATGCTCGCTGGCGGTGATAGGGGAAGTGTCGACGCCGGCATCACGGATTCAGGAACAAATGAAAGCGCAATACCGTAATTGAGCGGAATATTGAAGACGATATTAAAAATCGTACTCATGCCAACGATTTGCAGTGCGGTGGTGGGAACCGAATATACGAAAGCAGAAAATATTGAGGGCAGTATCCCTGCCTTTTCCCCAAAGCGTTCGCTAAATAAATCGGCTAATGTATAGAGTCTTTGTCTTCTGAGTGGTCTGCTGAAAAAGAAGATAAGCAGCATGCTTACAATTATCCCGGGAAGAGCGAATTTAAAGTATCCTGACATCCCGACACTAAAGCCCATGCCGACCCAGCCAATAAAAACGGCGGCACCGCACCATGTGCTGATTATTGTTCCAGTTATACTCCAGAATCCCATGTTCCAGCTGGCGATTAGATAGGCGTCCGAGGTTTTTACCTTCGTGAAGTAATAGGCGCCCACGGCGAACATGAAGATGAAGTACACGACAGTGTAGGTTAAATACCATGCCATAGTGAATTCTCCGCTAATTAGTAAGAATTGTTGTGTTTGTAACTACCTGGTTTATAGCGATAAATTTCTGAGTTTTTTGGTATTAACTTGATTTTTAATATTGATATAGTCCTCTTCGAAAAGATTGTTCTAAATAAAAGCAATATTTATATGCGTTAACCTGCGAGTTTGAGTAACGCATGAAGGAGCACGTTGGCACCGGCAGCAAGGTCCGAAGGCTCTGCGCTTTCCGCTTCGTTATGACTGAGTCCTCCAGCACAGGGAATAAAAATCATGCTGGTGGGTGCGATGCGGGAAATATGACAAGCATCATGGCCCGCACCCGAACGTATGTCCTGATGGCGATAGCCAAGTTCGAGAGTCGCGCTGCGAACCGCGTCGATGCAGCGCTCGTTAAAATGGATCGGAGGGGTGTCCATGATGCGTTGTCGCTCGACCCCGGTCCCCTCTTGTTCAGCCGTCTTGTCCACGGCGGCATAGAGTTCTGCTTGCATGGCATCGAGCGTCTGTGGGTCCGCATGGCGCATGTCCACAGTCAACGTCACCTCTCCCGGAATCGTGTTGTTGGAATTGGGCGAGACGTCGAGGCGCCCTACGGTCGCAACCGCGGAAGGAGCATAGTGTTCGGCAATGCCTCTGACGGCAATGACCAGATGCGCTGCGCTCACCAAGGCATCGCGTCGACCTTGCATCGGCGTTGAACCGGTATGCGCATCCTGTCCCTGAAAGGTGACCTGGTACCAGCGGGAGCCTTGTACGCCGGTGACCACGCCGATAGTGTCAGAATCGCGTTCGAGTATTGGGCCTTGCTCGATATGGACTTCGATAAAGGCACTGAGAGGATGATCGCCGCAGGGGAGACTCCCCGCATAGCCGATGGTTTCCAGAGCCTCGCCAAGGGTAATGCCGTCGGTATCTTCCCTGCTCAGTCCATAATCAAGATCGTAGCTGCCGCCGAATACGCCCGAAGAGACCATGGGCGGAGCAAAGCGCGCGCCTTCCTCATTGGTCCAGACACAGATTTCCAGAGGGCTTGTTGTTTCGATGCCCTGTTCATTGAGCGTTTCGAAAATTTCGACGCCTGCCAGTACGCCATAGACACCATCGAATTTCCCGCCGTGGGGCTGGGTATCGAGATGGCTGCCACAGGCGACGGGCGGGCGCTGTGGGTCGGTGCCGGGACGTTGAGCAAAGATATTGCCCATGCGATCGATTCGGATGTCGCACCCAAGCTCCCGACACCAAGCGATGAACAAATCACGACCCTGCCTGTCCTCGTCGGTAAGGGCCACCCGGCAACTGCCGCCTGAAGGTGTAGCGCCGATCTCCGCCATGGACATTAGCCGCTGCCAAAGCCGATCCTGATTGATCGCGAGTTCTTTGAGCATGATATTGCCCTTCTGAATTAATTTTGTGTTGTCTGACAGGCAATGGGGAAGCCTTTGTCTTAACCAAGGTAGTGGAGCAAGGCGGGGACGTATAATATCAATAATCGATTTTTTGATACTTGAAAGGTATCAGTCATGAGGCATTTGCAGCCGCATATTCGCTATTTCATTGCCGTTGCCGAAGAGTTGCATTTCCGCCGGGCCGGTGAGCGTTTACACGTAGCCCAGCCCGTACTCAGCCGTGCGATACGGCGACTGGAAGAACAGTTGGAGGTAACCTTGCTGCAGCGTAGCCGCCGGCATGTCAGCTTGACTGCTGCGGGGCGAGTATTTCTCGAGGAGTGTTATCTCGCGAGGGAAGCAATGGAGCGTGCCGAGCAGCGGGCTCTCAAAGCGAATAAAGGCGAGTCTGGACGGCTAGTGATTGGCTATACGGATTTTGCGATCAATGGGGTTCTGCCTTCGCTATTGGCTACTTTCCATAGTCATCTGGCCAACGTCAGTATTGATCTTGTGCGCTGCGACTCTCATGAGCAACTAGAGGCGATCGAAGTTGGAAGGCTCGATGTGGGATTTTTAACCGGCCCCGTCAGCGGTGAAGGATTGAGGCAAGTTATCGTGCACGAAGCTCCTTATATGGCAGTTTTACCCCGCTGCCATCCTTTGGCTGAATTAGAAAGCGTACCCCTAAAAGCTCTTTCGAAGGAAATCTTTGTGTTAGGCAATATGCATACATGGCGGCATTTTATCTCTCAAATCAAAGCATTGTGCTTTGAAGCAGGATTCATTCCGAGGGTGGTCAAAGAAGCGCCGAACAGTGACAGCATATTTGGCTTGGTCGCGGCACAAATGGGAGTAACCATCTACCCTGATTGTGACCTTAACCATAATCGACGCGATATTGTTCTGCGCCCGCTTGCGGGTACTAAGGCCAAATTAGTGACGGAAATGGTGTGGTCGTCGAGCAGTACCAACCCCGTGGTAGCTCGGTTTGTTGATGTCGTTACTCAGACAGGACTAGTTCTTGGGCATCGTCAGGATCGAGCTCAGTAGTGGAATTAATTCGCAGTGATAGACTTGAGACCCCCTGTCAGTTGAGTCGTCGGCCAACGTTCAGGGGATCGGCTGTCGGTTCAACAGGTCCGGCTCAAGATACCTGCGTCGAACAATGGATGGATTTCAGTCGTCATCATCCTTGGGAGAAGCCGGAGCGGATTCGAAGGCTCGCTTGTCGTCGGGTAATCGCACCGTGTCCCCCAAGCTGAGTTTGCCGTGCTGCTTGACCCGTTCGCCTTTGGCATCGATCAGGGCGGCGACCTCGCCGATGCTGACGCCGTCCTTGTAGGCTTCGACCTTGACCCGCACGTTCATGCCTTGATAGCGCCCCGAGACGATGGTGCCAGGGTGCGGCTCGCCGTAGTCATTGGGGTCCTTGGCATAGTGTGCCGTGACGCCATTGGCCCCGGGATCGTCCCAGTCGATGTGTGTATGCATGCGTCCTCTCCTTGTGGGTTCTCGTACATGCCAAGCTTAGCTGGACGAGGCCACTGGGCGAAAGCCTACATCGCTATCTACAACTGTCTTGATATGTTCAAGAATCGGGCTCTTGCTCAGAGAGCGTCATGATCATGCGAGTCGCCAGGTAGAGCCGCGGTACCACGCTGTCGAGTACGATGAACTCATCGGCGCTATGATAACGCCCTCCCACCAGCCCCAGGGACTCCAGCACCGCCGGCTTATCGGCGTCCGGGTTGTAGGCATAGGCGGCATCGGTGCCGCCACCGATCTCGATGGCCTCGAGGTTGCGATCCAGTTCCGTGTAGATCTGCTGTGCTTGCTCGGCCAGCGCCTGGGTCTGGGGGTTGGCTGGCATCGGCGGACGGCCTTTATCGATATGGAAATCCACCGTCGTGCCGTCGATGAGTTTGTCCTGAATGATGTTCTTGGCTTCCTTCATGACCCGATCGTATTCGCTGGCATCGAAGTAGCGCATATCGCCTTCGGCGTGGGCTTGTTCGGGAATGATATTGCGCTTGGTGCCGCCGTCGACGATGGTCCAGTTGAGAGTGGTCTTCTTGTCGGCATTGCCTAGCTCATCGAGCTGCAGAAGCTGGTGGGAGAGCTCCATGATCGCGTTACGTCCTTGATCCGGAGCGCTACCGGCGTGGGAGGCACGGCCTTGAACGTCGAGGAAGACGTAGTTGATGCCCTTGGTCACTACGGTAACCGCATCCACATCGTCTTCACCCAGCGCTGGCTCGAAGACCAGTACGGCATCCTGATCCTTGGCAAGCTGTTGAATCTCCTCTCGTGAACCGAGAGAGCCTTTTTCTTCGTCCGGATTGAAGACTACCGTCAGAGTGCCGTACTCCTTGAAATCAAGTTCTTCGAGTATCTTCAGTGCGTGCAAGATCACCGCGATCCCGCCCTTGGCATCACCGACACCGGGGCCGTAGGCACGCCCATCTTCGGTGCGAAAGGGGCGTTTCTCTGCTTCGCCTTCGCCGAACACGGTGTCGTAGTGGATCATCAGCATGATGTTCTGATCGCCGTCACCGTTTAGGGTGCCGATTAGTGTTTTACCACCGAACTTCGGTGCAGGCCGTGTTTCGATCTCGGCGCCAAGCCGTTCGAGACGCTGTTCGAGTATGCTGACGACCTTATTGAGCCCTTGCTCGTCACCGGTACCGGAGTCGATATTGACCAAGGTTTCCAGCGTCTCGAGCAATGCCTGCTCCTGCTGCTGGGCGGCCTCGAGGACCTCTTGTTGAGAGGCCGCCAAGGCGGGGAATGGCGTAATGAAAGTGGCGCAGGTGAGGCTCGTGGCAAGCAGGAAAGGCTTCATCGTTTTCTCCCTGTCGTAAATTGTTCTCCTGATCCAAGCCTAGGGGGAAAGCATGAAAACGCAAATCGTACCAGGGCCAAGCCAACAACAAGAAGACGACCCCCTGGGCCGTCTTATGAAGATCCGAAAAACGCTGAGTCTTAGAAGCGGAAGCTCAGACCACCCATGACCACCAGCGGATCGATTTCCACTTCGGTATCGTAGTTGGCACCCCCAGCCGAGACGGTGGCATCGCTGTCGATATCCAGATACCAGGCGGCAGCGTTGAGTGCCCAGTGTTCGCTGATCAACAGGTCGACGCCGAGTTGCGCGGCGTAGCCCCAGGAGTCGTCCAGGTCGAGATCGGCACCGGGAAGATCGAGTGTTTCATCCGAGAAGCGGGTGTAGTTCACGCCGGCACCGATGTAAGGCTGTACCCGGGAGTCGGTTCCACCGAAGGGGTAGTACTGCAGGGTCAGGGTCGGGGGTAGGTGCTTGGTCGACGCCACGTTGGCACCATCCAGCTTTATATCGTGCTCGAAGCGCTCCGCAGCCAGCAGCTCGATACCTAGCTGGTCGAGGAAGCGATAGCCCAGAGTGAAGGCGAAGGCGCTATCGTCACCGACATCGATCTCGTTGATACCGAGAGCGTTCAAATCGCCGTTGTCACTTTTCGGAGCGACCTTGGCCACACCAAAACGCGTATAGAAGTCGCCTTGGCCATAGGCCATTACCGAGGAGGCTGCGGTCATGGAGGCCAGGAAAATGGCACCGGTCAGAAGGGGGGTTACGCGCATGGGAAGACTCCTTGATTGAATCCCAATAATCGCCCCTGGCGGCGCAGGGCACATCCAATGCTGGGGCATGAGCGTAGCATGATGATAGCGCTACGAACTGGGAGTAGCGTAACCGAAGCACGGCGGCGCGCCTTGATTTATGTCATGTTTCAGGCGAGTAGATACGCAGGCGAAGTAATTTTGTACCTGCTTGAAATCGTAACGAAAAGCCCGCCGATAAAGGCGGGCCGGAAAGAGTAAAGCCTCTCTGCGAATCGGTCATTCAATGAACGAGTGACACGCAATCTAGTCATTACCGCCACTGGCCATCAGCAAGTTGACCTGCAGCCCCTCTTCCTGAAGCAGGGCGACTAATTGATTTTGATGTTCGGGGCCGCGGGTTTCCATCTCGAGAATCACTTGTGTCATGCCGACAGGCACATGGAGTTCGCCGCGACGATGTTCCACGTGACGGATGTTCATGCTGAGCTTGGCCACGGTATCGAGCAGATGGGCGAGATTGCCTGGCGTATCTTGAATAGTGACCGAAAGGCTTATCAGGCGGCCGCTGGAGGCGAGGCCATAGTCGATGGAGCGGCCCACCAGGCTCATATCCACGTTACCACCCGAGATCACGCAGACGACCCGGTCTTGATCGCTGACATGAATCTTTCCACTCATCAAGGCAGCCAGGCCGGTGACCCCGGCCCCTTCGCCGATGGTATGAGTATGTTCGAGCAGGGTGACGATGGCCTCGGCGATGGCATTGTCACTGACGGTGACGATATCGTTTACGTAGCAGGCGATGACCTGGCGGGTCAGCTTGCCGGCACGCTTGACCTTGATGCCATCGGCGATGGTGTGGGCATCGGGAGCGACTTCCTCGATGCTGCCATCCACTAAAAAGCGCCGCCAAGGTGCCACGGTGTCGGTTTGTACGCCGACGACACGAATGGCAGGATTTTGCAGTTTGAGGGCCAGCGCCACCCCGGACAGCAGGCCGCCACCCCCGAGGGGCACCACGGCAAGCGTCGTGTCCGGCGCGTCCTCTAACATTTCGAGACCACAGCTGGCCTGGCCGGCGATCACATCCCAGTCGTCGTAGGGAGACAAGAAAGCCAGATTGTCCCGCTGGGCAATTTCCAGGGCAAGCTCGGTAGATTGTTCCAGGTTGGTGCCATGCAAATGAACCTCGGCGCCCATCTTGCGACAGGCTTCTATCTTGGTTAAAGGCGCGTTGGTCGGCATGACCACAACGGCGCGAAGTCCTGCGAGGCCAGCAGCCCGGGCCACGCCTTGGGCATGGTTGCCGGCGGAAGCGGCAATCACCCCGTTGCCCTGAGCATCGTCAGCCAGCAACCGAGCAATCTTGTTGGTGGCGCCGCGTATCTTGAAGGAGCCCGCACGTTGCAGGTTCTCGAACTTGAAGGCAAGCGACGTGCCTAATGCAGCGGAAAGAACGTCGTTATGCCACTGAGCCGTATGGATCACCGCATCGCGAAGGCTTGCTCGAGTGGCGCGTAGGCTCTGAAGCGATAGGGGGAGCGATTCGATAGTCATGGCAGGCCTTACTGGCGAATAGCAGGGTGGCAGTTGAGCCGTCGCATCCATTGCTCGGACAATGTGACGGCTAATAGCATAACGCTTCTTGGGTAAGTTTTGATTATTGCAGGGTACTACCCGTTAAAAAGCCCGCCGATGAAGGCGGGCCGGAAAGCGCAGGAACAAATACCGAATCAGTTCTTGTTGGCACGCTTGCGCTCGTTTTCCTTGAGATGCTTCTTGCGCAAGCGGATATGGTTCGGGGTGACTTCGACCAGCTCGTCGTCATCGAGAAACTCGATGGCCTGCTCCAGCGAGAATCTCACCGGCGGGGTCAGCACGATGTTCTCGTCGTTGCCCGAGGCGCGCATGTTGTCGAGCTTCTTGCCCTTGGTGGGATTGACCGTCATATCGCTGGCGCGGTTGTTGATCCCGATCAGCATGCCCTCGTAGACCTCAGTGCCGTGATCGACGATCAGCTTGCCGCGCTCCTGCAGGGTGTATAGCGCGTAGGCCAGCGCCTTGCCATCGACCATCGACACCAGTACGCCATTGCGTCTTTCGATGGAGGCGTCGGGCTTGAGCGGGCCATAGTGATCGAAACGGCTGGTGAGAATGCCGGTACCGGAGGTCAGGGTCAGGAACTGGCCGCGAAAACCGATCAGTCCACGAGCGGGAATGATGAAGTCCAGGCGCACGCGGCCCTTGCCGTCCGGGTTCATGTTGGTCAACTCGCCCTTGCGATAGCCGAGCTCTTCCATGATGGCGCCCTGGTGCTGTTCTTCGCAGTCGATGATGACTTCTTCGTAGGGTTCCTGTTTGGTGCCGTCGATCTCGCGGATGATGACCTCGGGGCGGCCCACGGCCAGCTCATAGCCTTCGCGACGCATGGTTTCGATCAGCACCGAGAGGTGCAGCTCGCCCCGCCCGGAGACCTTGAACTTTTCCGGTGAGTCGCCCTGCTCGACGCGCAGCGCGACATTGTGGATCAGTTCCTGATCGAGCCGGTCCTTGATGTTGCGGCTGGTGACGTACTTGCCGTCACGACCGGCGAAGGGCGAGTCGTTGACCTGAAAGGTCATGGAGACGGTGGGCTCATCGATGGTCAGTGCCGGGAGCGCTTCCGGTGCCGCCGGATCGCACAGGGTATCGGAGATCGCCAGGTCGTCGATGCCGGTGATACAGATGATATCGCCGGCATCGGCCTGTTCGGTCTGCACACGCTCGAGCCCCATGTGCGTCATTACCTGGCCGATTTTGCCCTTGCGAGTGTCGCCGTGCCGAGAAATCACGCTGACCTGCTGGCCGGGGCGTACATTGCCGCGCTTGATACGGCCCAGGCCGATAACGCCCACGTAGCTGTTGTAGTCGAGTGCCGAGATCTGCATCTGAAAGGTGCCGTCACGCTCGACCTTGGGCGGTTCGACGATATCGACGATGGCCTGGAACATGGGGGTCATGTCGTCGGCGAGCTGCTCCGGCTCCGGGCCAGCGATACCGTTCAATGCGGAGCAGTAGATGATCGGGAAGTCGAGTTGCTCGTCACTGGCCCCCAGGTTGTCGAACAGGTCGAAGATCTGATCGATGACCCAATCCGGCCGCGCGCCGGGGCGATCGATCTTGTTGACCACCACGATCGGCTTCAGGCCTTGATCGAAGGCTTTCTGGGTGACGAAGCGAGTCTGCGGCATGGGGCCGTCGACGGCATCGACCAGGAGCAGCACCGAGTCGACCATCGACATCACACGCTCGACCTCGCCCCCAAAATCGGCGTGGCCGGGGGTGTCGACGATGTTGATGTGATAAACCTGTTCGTCAGGTGCCTGCCAGCGGATCGCCGTGTTCTTCGCCAGGATGGTGATACCACGCTCCTTCTCCTGGTCGTTGGAGTCCATGATGCGCTCCTGACCTTCGGTCTTGCGATCCAGAGTACCGGACTGACTCAAAAGCTTGTCGACCAGGGTGGTCTTGCCGTGGTCGACGTGAGCAATGATGGCAATGTTGCGAAGTTTCTCGATCACGACGGGATCCTGCTGGGAAATAGGGGGCGCATTATAGTGGCTAGCGGTGCCCGACGGCTACCTTATCCCACGGATTTTGCCGGCTGGAGCTGATCTTCAACGATAGCCGAACAGATAATCGAATAGTCGTCCCGGGCTTTGGGCGATCGGCTGACTGAGGGGAATCCGTGGTAAAACCAAGGTATCGCTGTGCCGAGTCAGCCAGCCCCCGGTGTCGAGTAGCGCCGTCGTGACGCCGCATCGTTGAAGCACTTGTTGCGCGGTCAAGGACGGTGGTTTGCCGGTGCAGGTGATCGCCGTCAGCGGTTCACGACAAAGCTGAGCCAGGGTCTTACGCGAGCGGCGCATCTGCTGGCGGAGCAGGTTGTCATCTTGCCCATCAAAGCGAAGTCCGCCGGCACCGAAACGGCATAAGCCCCCGCTTTCCAGGCGGCGCGCACTGAACGGGTCGATCGGTTGCAGTGAATGATCGAGGATATCCAGTAGGTGTTCGCCGATCTCGGACAGGCGCCGCGAGTCGGCATGTTCAAGCTGCAGGAAGTAGTTCAACAGCGCACGGCTGTAGGCGTTGTCGGGATGCTTGGGGGGCATGGGCGGCAGGGGCAATCCTGTGTCGCCCAGAGCGTCACGAATCCGCTCGGGAAGGTGTCGTCGCCACAAGCCGTCGCCGATCAGCACACGCCATAGGCCTGTGTCTTCGAGGGGAGTCGAGGTAACAAAGATGCTCGCCGGAATGGCGTAATGGTCGAGCAGGTTCGTGGCGTTGTCGATGTCATGACGCCATGGGGTGTCGAGGGTCAGGCCAATGCAGGGGTGCATCTCGAAGTGGGGCGTGAGTGCGGTGGCGAGATTGACCGGGCGGGCGATATCGTTCAATGCGATGAGCAAGTGCTCGAAACTTGATGGACCCAGACACCAAGGGGCGCAATGCGGCAAGCGCGCCTCGTCCTCGTTGGCAAGTACCCGGGGCAATCGCAACAGCGCTCGTTGCCCGCGCTCACCACCCGCGAGCGTGCGTCGCCAATGACCGCGTAGGCGCTGTGCTAAATCCTGTGCCATGTTGTGTGTAAAGCTCAGGGCGCTCACTGGTTCACCCCGCTGCTCGGTTGCCTTCCGGCGTCTGATTCAGAACCCGGGCATGACAGGCGACAAGTCGTAATAGAAGATCGCTCTCGATGCCTTGTTCGCGTTCGACATCGAAGCCACCCACACGCTCGAACCACTGTCGTTTGACGCTCAGCGCCAATGTATCGCCAGTGGAATAGAGCAGGCGCGTCAACCAGGGAAGCTTTGAGGTGCCGATCACGGTCAGGGCGACGGCGTCCCAGGCGCGCTCGAGCATGGCCCGCTCCGACCAGGCCAGCCAGCCCTTGGGCAATTCCACCAGGGGATCGATGAAGACCAACGTAGTGGCTTGCGTATGGTGCGCGCAAGCATTGTAACGCTGCCCACGTGTGCCGGCGGAGCGCTCAAGCAGTTGTGCATTATGGCGTTCGGCCAGCATGACATAGCGTGAACGCACCTTGTCGACGAGTACGATGATGTCAACAGGGCTATCGGTCGTATTGATTGCATGGGTAACGGCTTCCAGGCATCTATCGAGGCGTGCGTAGCCGCGCTGAGAGTCGATGATGATGCAAAAATGATTCATTGTCAGGGTGACCCAATCCTATTGGCTGGCTGCTTGTCGCGGCGGTGACGTGGGGATTACTCGAGCCACTAATATCAGCCATGCATTCATGCGGTCACTCGCTTTAGCGGTGATCTTGGCGCTGTTTTTATGTAAATAAATAGTAGCCGTTGGTTTCAGAGCGTATCAATGCGTGGAGCGGCTGATTTCGATAGAGTCGGCGCATGGTTTTTTCACGTTTTGTCGGTTGAGTCCGTTAATCTTTGCTCGATAATTCATGCTGCGCGTCTCAAAAGCACCATAATGGTGCAACAAAGCAAGTACAGGCTCTCACATGGTGCACGATCCGCTATGGCAGAATTAAGAGCGGCTAAAATTATGCCTCGTAACGCCATGCGGCCTATTGAGCACACTGAGTTTTCGTTATTTTAGCAATTGGTATCAATGGTTTATGTCTTTTTTATATTATTCCGGCGTTTATGGCACGCCTTTTGCCCAGTCATTGGCAGCAAGTTGATCGAAAAGACCTGCCATGGGCAATAATGGTTCGGCATGCTACAACACTGCAGTTTGCGTCCATTTCTATCGATCCGCGCTTAACACTCACTCTGTGGAGAAAACCATGTCAGAAAAGACTCTCGCCCTGATGGAAGAGCACGACATTCGCTGGGTTGATCTGCGCTTTACCGATACCCGGGGCAAAGAGCAGCACGTCACCATTCCCGCCAGCGCCGTCGACGATGAATTTTTCGAGAATGGTCAGATGTTCGACGGTTCCTCTATTTCTGGTTGGAAAGGAATCAACGAATCCGACATGATCCTGCGCCCGGAAGATGGTTCGGGTTTTCTTGACCCGTTTACCGAAGATGCCACCCTGGTATTACGCTGCGATATCATCGAGCCCGCCACCATGCAGGGCTACGAGCGTGATCCGCGTTCCATTGCCAAGCGCGCCGAGGCGTATCTTGCCAGTACTGGGCTGGGCGATACCGCCTTCTTCGGCCCGGAACCGGAGTTCTTCATCTTCGATGAGGTGCACTGGAAGAGCGATATCCAGGGCGCCATGTATCGTATTTCCTCTGAAGAGGGTGCTTGGGCCACGGATTCCACCAGCGTCGAGGGCGGCAACCTCGGCCATCGTCCGCGGGTCAAGGGCGGCTACTTCCCGGTCCCCCCGGTGGACTCCCATCACGACATTCGAAGCGCCATGTGCAACACCCTGGAGGCGATCGGTCAGTCGGTGGAGGTGCATCACCACGAGGTGGCCAATGCCGGCCAGAACGAAATCGGCGTGAAATTCAACACGCTGGTCAAGAAGGCCGACGAAGTTCAGGAAATGAAGTACGTCATTCACAACGTGGCTCATGCCTACGGCAAGACGGCAACCTTCATGCCCAAGCCGCTGGTGGGAGACAACGGCTCCGGCATGCATATTCACCAATCCTTCTGGAAGGATGGCGAGAACATGTTCGCCGGTGACGAGTACGCCGGACTCTCCGAGATGGCGCTTTACTATATCGGGGGCGTCATCAAGCACGCTCGAGCCCTGAACGCCTTTACCAATCCGGCCACCAATTCCTACAAGCGTCTGGTACCGGGTTTCGAGGCGCCGGTAATGCTGGCCTACTCGGCACGCAATCGCAGTGCCTCGATTCGTATTCCCTACACCGCCAGCCCCAAAGGCAAGCGCGTTGAGACGCGTTTTCCGGACCCGGTCGCCAATCCGTATCTCTCGTTTGCGGCGCTGTTGATGGCGGGTCTCGACGGCATCAAGAACAAGATCCATCCCGGTGACGCCATGGACAAGAATCTCTACGATCTGCCGCCAGAAGAGGGCAAGTCCGTGCCCACCGTGGCGACGAGTCTGGAACAGGCACTCGAGTCGCTGGACAAGGATCGCGCCTTCCTCACCGAGGGCGGGGTGTTCACCGACGACATGATTGATGCCTACATCGAGGTGATCGGTGAGGATGTCGAGCGACTGCGCATGGCGACACATCCTCTTGAGTTCGATATGTATTACAGCTGTTGATTACAGTAGAGAGGGCTGCGGCCGATATAGCATAGACGCAGGGGCTCCCTCGGGAGCCCCTTTTCATTGAAATACAAGTCAATGCATGCGGCCATTACCCGAGGAAGTAGCCATGAGGCATTTTCTATGGTGCATATTAATGTGTAGCCTGCCCTTGAATGGCCTCGAGGCGGCCACGGTTTATCGCAGCGTCGATGACCAGGGCAACATCGTGTTCACCGATACCCCCCGGGAAAACAGCCAACGCCTCAAGCTACAGCCCCTCACGGTCGTGCCTTCACGGGAAGCGGTCTCACCCGAGATATTGAAGATTTCCCCCAAGAGGGCATCAGGCAAGGATGTTTCCCCGCGTCCCTCGCGCAGCGTTGCGGGCCCTTTCATGCCCTATTCCACCTTCAGGATTCTCTCGCCGGAGGATGGCTATACGCTACAGACCGGTTATGCCGGCGATCTTGTCGTCGATATCGATGTCGAGCCCGCGCTACGCAAGGATCATCGTATTCGACTGCTGGTGGATGGCGACATCAGCCAGTCGGCAATGCACACCCAGGCCTTCATCCTCAATAATCTGAATCGAGGCGAGCACACCTTGCTCGCTGAGTTGCTGGATGCCCAGGGCAAGGTGCGCCATCGCAGCGATCCGGTGACGCTGTATGTGCATCGTGCCAGCGTCAATCTGCCTTCTAACCCGAACAACCCAGCAGGGCGCCCTCCCGGTCAGACGGGCAACTGAGCGTCAACGATTGGCGAGTGCTCCCTTCTGGGTGTTTTCAAGAGACTCGGCACGCAGGCCAGGCATGCGCCATAATGGTGCAATAATCTGGCGCGTCGATATCCAAGGGCATGATCACTCCTGCCATCGTCGAGATGGTGCAGTTCTTGCAAGATTCATGTGCATGCATGCTCTTCATGGGATCATCTTATGTACCAACGTTTATTGGAACATTTGACGACGGCCGTCTTGACGCTGGATAGGACGCTCAGGGTACGCTGGATGAACCCCGCTGCCGAGGCGTTGCTCGCGACAAGCCTGGGCCGAGTACAAGGAACGCGGCTCGAGAGTCTGGAAGGTGAAAATGCCGGGGTGGCCGATGTGCTGGCCAAGGCACTCAAGGCTTTTCATCCGTTTACCCAGCGTGAAGCGAAGTTGGTATTGGCCGGTGGTGACGTCATTACCGTCGACTTCACCGTCACTCCCGTGAGCGACAACGAATTGCTGCTGGAGATCGAGCCTCGGGATCGCTTGTTGAAAATATCCCGGGAAGAGTCGTTGATCGCTCGCCAGAAGACCGTCAAGGTGCTGTCTCGTGGGTTGGCCCATGAGATCAAGAATCCTCTGGGCGGCATCCGCGGAGCAGCTCAGCTGCTCGAGCGTGATCTATCGGATCCGGCCCTCACGGAATATACCCGGGTGATCGTCGAGGAAGTGGATCGCTTGCGTGACCTGGTCGATCGTATGCTGGGCCCCCATCATCCATGCCGACATGAGTCTCTGAATATTCATCAGGTACTGGAGCGAGTGCGGACCTTGCTTCTGGCCGAACATCCGCGCATCGACTATGTGCGTGACTACGATCCCAGCCTGCCGGAACTGATCGGTGACGAGGCTCAACTGATCCAGGCGGTGCTCAATGTGGCGCTCAACGCGGTGCAAGTCATGGAAGGCGGCAATACCGAAGCGCCACGGCTGATACTGCGCACTCGGGCGCGCCGGCAATTCACCCTGGGGGGCGAGCGACACCGGCTGGTGTGCGAGATCGCCGTGATCGATAACGGCCCCGGCATTCCCGAGCGGCTGCGCGATACGCTGTTCTATCCGATGGTATCCGGACGCGACGAAGGCAGCGGTCTGGGCCTGGCCATTGCCCAGTCGATCCTGCAACAGCACCAAGGGTTGATCGAAAGCGACTCCGAGCCCGGTCATACCCAGTTTCGTCTGTTGATACCTCTGGAAATATCCTGCTCCCGATCCACCAGGAACCACTTCCCTCAGCCTCCGGAGGCCCCATGACAGAAACCGCCCGGGTCGTCATCGTCGATGACGATCGCGCCATTCGCTGGGTGCTCGAGCGTGCTCTTTCTCAGCCGGATATCGAGATCGAGAGTTTCGAGCGAGCCGATCTCGCGCTGGAAACAGTACTGTATCGGCCTCCCGAGGTGCTGCTGACCGATATCCGGATGCCCGGACTCGATGGACTCGATTTGATGGCGCGTGTCCGTGATGCCCATCCCGATCTACCGGTCATCGTGATGACCGCCCATTCCGACCTGGACAGTGCAGTGGCCTCCTACCAGGGGGGCGCTTTTGAATACTTGCCCAAGCCCTTCGACGTCGATGAGGCCCTGGCGCTGGTACGTCGCGCTATCGCCCATGCCCGTGAACGCCGCACGCCGGCCGCTGCGCCAATCAGAGTCGCCGCAGAGATCATCGGTGAGGCACCGGCCATGCAGGAAGTGTTTCGCGCCATTGGCCGCCTGGCGCAATCTCATATCACCGTCCTCATCAATGGCGAGTCAGGAACCGGTAAGGAGCGCGTAGCTCTGGCATTGCATCAGCACAGTCCGCGCAAGACCCAGTCTTTCGTGGCGTTGAACATGGCGGCGATACCCAAGGACCTGATGGAATCCGAGCTCTTCGGCCATGAGAAGGGCGCTTTTACCGGCGCCGCCGCTCAGCGCCGTGGGCGTTTCGAACAGGCGGATGGCGGTACGCTGTTTCTCGATGAGATCGGTGATATGCCGCCGGACACCCAGACGCGACTATTACGAGTGCTGGCGGATGGCGAGTTTTATCGCGTCGGTGGTCACAATGGGGTCAAGGTCGATGTGCGTATCATTGCCGCCACCCACCAGAACCTCGAGCAGCTGGTGGCGAATGGTCGTTTTCGCGAAGATCTGTTCCACCGACTCAACGTGATTCGCATCCATCTGCCGCGTTTGGCCGAGCGTAGCGAGGATATTCCGCGGCTGGCGCATCATTTCCTCGCCGAGGCCGCCCGAGAGCTCACCACCGAGACCAAGGTGTTGACCCCCGCAGCCGAGCAGCATCTAACCCGTCTGCCTTGGCCGGGTAACGTACGCCAATTGGAGAATACCTGTCGCTGGCTGACGGTAATGGCCTCGGGGAGAGAGATCCTGGTCGATGATCTGCCACCGGAACTGCGCGATATGGAGAATCCCGAGGGTGCCGCCGGAGATTGGCGTCGGGCCTTCCGCGAATGGGCAGACCGTGCCCTGAATGCGGGGCATACCCATCTGCTGGAGGAGGCGATGCCGGAGTTCGAGCGTATTCTCATCGAAACGGCTCTGCAACACACCGGTGGGCGCAAGGGGGATGCTGCCGAGCTGCTGGGCTGGGGGCGCAATACGCTGACCCGCAAGATGAAAAATACGATTTTCGAGTGATGAGGCCTTGAATTTTGACTGCCGACATCCATCTTTGTCAGTAGCGAGCCAAGTTACATAACCGGCTTCGCCAAGGGGTATATCATCACTGACTTTGTGTAAGGAGGTGTTCGATCATGTTCGGAGATCTTTGGCGTTCCAACGGCTCCAGATCTGCGGATTTTGATTGGTTCCGGCAGGTCATGGACGAGTTTTTTCCCCAGGCCACTTCGGATATTCGCTCGGTGCCGCGCGGCACTTTTCCCATGATCAACATGGGCCGCACGGATGATGCCATCCTGGTATACGTGTTCGCCCCAGGGCTGACGACCGAAGAGCTCGAGGTGAGCGTGCAGGACAACGTATTGACCCTGCATGGCCGCCGTTCGTCGGTATCGGAAGAAGGCGAGCGCCAGCAGCGCGCCTACTATCGCCAGGAGCGTTTCAGCGGTGACTTCTCGCGCTCCGTCACCCTGCCCGATGGTGTCGACACCGAGCGGGCCGAGGCAAGGGCCGCCAATGGGCTGGTCGAAATCCATCTGCCCAAGCGCGAGGAGATGAAGCCGCGTCGTGTCGAAATCAAGACAGCTTGAGACCCAAGGAGGTGTTGAGTCATGAATGATGTCACTAAACGCGAAACCGACCGCGATGTCGCGACCCAGCAGGAACAGCGCCGTACGCTGCTGCCGGCGGTGGATATCTACGAGCAGGACGACGCCTTGCATGTGATCGCCGATATGCCGGGGGTCACTCAGGAGTCGCTGCACATCGAGGTGGATCAAAATGTGCTGAGCATCGAAGGCGATATCAAGATCGATATGCCAAACGGCGTTTCCGCCTCCTACGCGGAGATACGCGGCGATCAGTACGCGCGTCGCTTCACGTTGAGCCATGAGATCGATGCCGACTCGATCCAAGCGGAAATCCGCGACGGTGTGCTGCGCCTGGTATTGCCCAAGCGCGAAACCCATCGCCGCCGGCGTATCGAGGTCAAGGCGGCCTGATTCGCTCGCGATATTCCGTGCCCGAGGCGCCTTCCTTCGCGGGAGGCGCTTTTTTTGGTCCATCAGGCTTAGAATGATCCTGTTTTTTGTGCGGCGCACCTAAGCTGGAAAAGTGTGTCACTTATCGGCAAGATGATGAGCGTATTTTTGAATATGCTTGCGGGACGCAAGGCCGCCGTCACCTTAAGGAGGAACTAATCACGATGACCGATATTGCCAAACTGCTGGGTGATGAAGCTGATAATCTGCTCAGCCATACCTGCAAAGGATTCAAGAAAGACGATCTGTACCTGCCGGGCCCCGACTTCGTCGATCGGGTCATGGCGGACAGCGATCGTACCCCGCATGTGCTGCGCAATATGCAGACCCTGTTCAATCATGGCCGGTTAGCGGGCACCGGTTATCTGGGGCTGCTGCCAGTGGATCAGGGTATCGAGCACTCCGCCGGCGCCTCGTTTGCCCCCAATCCGATGTATTTCGATCCCAAGAACATCGTTGAACTGGCCATCGAAGGTGGCTGCAACTGCGTCGCCTCGACCCTGGGGGTGCTTTCCTCCGTGGCACGTCGCTATGCCCACAAGATCCCGATGATGCTCAAGCTCAACCACAACGAGACCCTGACCTACCCGGCGATCTATGATCAGACCCTGTTCGCTCAGGTCGAGCAGGCCCATAACATGGGCTGCATCGCTGTTGGTGCGACCATCTACTACGGCTCGCCGGAAAGCCGCCGCCAGATCATGGAGATCAGCGAGGCTTTCGAACGCGCTCACGAACTGGGCATGGTCACGGTGCTATGGTCTTATCTGCGCAATCCCGACTTCAAGAAGGACGGCAAGGATTACCACGTTGCCTCGGATCTTACCGGCCAGGCCATCCACCTGGCTGCCACTATCAAGGCGGATATCGTCAAGCAGAAACTGCCGGAGAACAATGGCGGTTACAAGGCGATCGGTTTCGGCCATACCCACGACAAGGTCTACGATGAACTGACTTCGGATCACCCCATCGACCTGGCTCGTTATCAGGTCGCCAACTGCTACATGGGTCGTGCCGGGTTGATCAACTCCGGCGGCGGCTCCAAGGGCCACTCCGATCTGGGCGAGGCAGTGCGTACCGCGGTGATCAACAAGCGTGCTGGCGGCATGGGATTGATCTCCGGGCGCAAGGCGTTCCAGAAGCCGATGAAGGAAGGCGTCGAGTTGCTCAATGCGATTCAGGATGTGTATCTGTCTAAAGATATTACGATAGCGTAAGCGGCTTTCGATACCTGTTGGTGAATGCAAAAGGGCCCGGTCGCAATGACCGGGCCCTTTGCTTTATCCTGAATCCGTGATGCCGGCGTCGACACTTCCCCTATCACCGCCAGCGAGCATTTTCTGACCGCCGATTCCGTCTCACCCGCTGAACGCATACCGGGGAGGACCAACCATGGCGACGC
>NZ_JBNCAN010000040.1:0-13704 GCF_049808615.1 Halomonas sp. GXIMD04776
CGTTCTGAAACCAAAGAACTGATCAAAAAACCATCAAATTAGAGGCTTGGGCGCGGCAACGGCCCGCGCCCTCGGAATCTGGGCGCTGCTGACCAGCCCGGTGCAATATCCGGGCTAGAGGGCTTCGAAAGTAGAGCTCAGGCCGCAGCGGCCCGTTTTTGTTGTGGGATCATGCCTCCGAGAGCCGTGTTGGGCCGATGGGCAATGGCGTTTCTTGCCCAGGAACGAATAGGGCTCTTTCCGTCCACATGATTCGCAGATAGCGCTCGTCAAACGCCGCCACCTTTCTGAGCCTGACTGCATCAAGAATGATCAGTTGAAAAGAATGGCGCAGCACCAACTCCTCTTCGGCAAGTTGGCTGAAGGTACGGCTGATGTGCACCGCGCTCATGCCCAATGTATCAGCCAGATCCTGCTGAGTCAGTGGTAACAGAAACTCATCCTGGCCGGGAACGCCGATTTCAAGAAGTCGTGTATGACATTCGCAAATAAAATGCGCTAGTTTCTGTTTGGCGCTTTGGTGCGTCATGACGATCTGACGCTCCGCAAGCATTGCCTGACGCTGGTTGGCAATGGCAAACAGCAAGGCTGCCATATCTGGCGAATAGTTGAATAATGTCACTAACGACGAATAAGGCAGTTCGCAAACCCTGCCGTCGGTAAGCATTACTGCATTGGTGCGTCGATTTCCCATGGCAACCCGACATAGTCCCAACACATCGCCGGGCAGGAAGATTTCAAGCAGTTGCCGGCTGCCATCCTTGTGATAGTGGGTCGAACAGGCCCAGCCGGCGTGCAAAAACAGCAGGGCGCTGGCGGCCTCGCCTTCTCTCCACAAATATTCCCCTGCCTTCAGAGAGCGCAGTTCAGCGTCTGGGAGGTTCTCAAGCAGCGCCATGTCTTCGCGTTCGAGGATGCGGTGAATATCCAAGCATTTAAAGATGTTATCGAACACATCCTGATTCACTGCAGCTCCCCGGCGATTAAATAATTATTCTGTTGAAGAAACCACGCGGTCTAAATGCCGTTCTATAACCTAGGTTTACTTTGTCAGCACTTAGGTGCGAGAAACCTGCAGTCAAGTGTTAGAATCAGTGGCTAACGCGATCTTGAGATGTTCACTTTTTCAAATAGGAGAGAGCTGTATCAATGCGTAATCTGACACGGCACGTTGCATTGCCAACGCTGTTGACCGCTTTATTGATGGGTACTGCCTGGGCCGATGACGACGATACCTATGGCTGGATCGAGAAAGCCGGCATCGGCTCGCTAGGGGCAGTTGCCAAGGCCAAGCTCGATAGTGGGGCGCTGACGTCGTCGATCAACGCCAAGGATATAGAACGCTTTGAGCGCGATGGTGAGGACTGGGTCCGCTTTACCCTGAACCTAGAAGACCAGGAAAGCGAGGAGCGGGTAGCGGAGGAAATGGAATTACCACTTCATAGAGATCTGACGGTTCGCGGTGCCGGAGGCAAAGATGAGCGCCCAGTGGTGCTGCTGAAGATCTGCATGGGCAAGACTATCTATGAAGAGCAGTTCAGTCTGAGAGATCGCAGTGACATGCTCTACCCGGTATTGCTGGGTCGGCGCACCATCCAGCATCTTGGCAAGCTCGATGTGACGCGTACTTTCCTGCAAGAGCCCAAGTGCGATGAGGATTCGCCGGTCAGGACCTTTGCAGAACAGGATACGGATGGTGATATCGGTGCCTGATCACTTCTCGACTTGACGAGTCAGGCATTATCCAGACCTATGTCTATCAGTGCTGCGACGATAACGGCTGCCCACGACGGCAGCCGACATTGATGCAGTAATACCCAAATCCCTGGCGCTACAGCCATTGCTGTGGGGCCGGTGACCGCCGAGGTGTGAATGCCGGCGTAAGCAGTGCGGCCACCAACAGGCTATTTCAGGCTAGTGCCATGGGGCGGCCGCTGTCCTGCCATTCACCTCTCTGCTCTGCTTTCGGCTCTTCAAGGGCAAGATTCTGACTGGGCAGTCGTGCCTGCTCGGCCCCAGTCTCAAGCTGGAAGTAGTTGATGGTCCTGGTCAGATACTGCGCCGCTTCCTCTAGACGTTGTGCGACCTCCTTGGTGCTGTCGATGGAGCTGGCGGAGAGCGCGAGTGCTTCCTGCATTTCGAGGATGCTGGCGTTGAGAGTGTCGATCCCCATGCTCTGCTCATTGCTGGAGGTGGTGATTTCATCCATCCGGCCCGAGACCTGGGTGAAAGCTTCGACTACGCGCTGCATCAACTCGCCGGTGGTGCGCACCTGCTCGACACCGGACTCGACCTGCTGATTCGAATGATTGACACGCTCGCGGATCGACTGTGCCGTATATGCCGTGCGCTCGGAGAGGCCACGCACCTCGTTGGCGACCACGGCAAAGCCACGCCCTTGCTCACCGGCTCGGGCGGCTTCCACGGAGGCATTCAGCGCCAGCAGGTTGGTCTGGAAAGTGATGTTGTCGATCTCGCCCAACAACTGAGCGATATCGCGTGCGCCTTCGTCAATATTCGTCATCGTCTCACTCAATTGGGCGACGCTTTCGGCACCCTGACGCACGGTCTCACCGGTCTGGGCAGCCAGCTGGTTGGTGCGCTCGGCCTCTGCCGCACTCTGGCGAGTCGAGGTCGAGAGCTCTTCGGTGCTCGAGGCAATGCGTTCGATATGCTCGGCACTACGCTGGGCCTGTTGCTGAAGCGTTTGTTGGGCTTCGGTGGTCTCGGCGCTCAAGGCATGTACCGTTGCCGCCGTCTGGCGGACCTCGCCTAGCACACTGGTCAACTTGGTCTGCATGCTCGCTACGGCATCAATGGCCGGACGGCGGCGCTGGACCTGGTTGAATTCCGTATCCAGCTTGCCTTGTTCGGCCAGGCGGGCAAAGGTCATGATGCTCAAGCCGTCGCCAATGACTTGGCGCAACGTGTGGCTCAGATAGCTTAAAATGAAGGTGTGAACTACCACGGCGCCAGCATGGATCGCCAGGCACATCACCAGATGCATGACGTTGCTCGGGGTGACCCCCTGGTAGATATGTGCCCAGCCAAGATACTGCAGATAGGTGAAACCGATGTGGTGAGCGGCGATCACGACGGCACCGGCCAGGATCACGCGCCAATCGCAATAGAGAATCAGCGCCGATAACATAATGAAAATACTGAAATGCGCCTCGATCATGCCCTGGGTTTGATCGATCAACAATGCCGAAAAGCCCATGAAAAGTATTGCCATGGTCATACCACTCAGCAGCGTGCCCGGCCAGATGCGTGTTACCAGATAAGCCGCTGGCATAGCGATCAGTGCGAAGGTGATGACGAGGCCCCAACTTCCGTTGAGAAGGCCGACCAGTAAGCAAATGACAAGATTCAGCAGTGCCAGTGACCACATCAGGCCATCGATGCGGCGTCGATAGGTGCTGGGAATTTGATCCGTAGACGTCTTCATTACAGTATTTTCCTTTGCGATTTTCAAAATTGTTCAATAATTGTACAGAGGATGTGTAGAGAGGTGATCGTCAGCTGTGCGAATGGCTTGAGTGGTGAGTGCAAATTGCCTCTAATCAGTGTTATCGACTGACGCCATTAACTCTTGAGGGCTTTTCTGGCAAAGAGAAGCGCGAGGATGATTTGGGTCACGCTCCTGGCGATGTTGTATTGGAGGTGTTTTTTATACAATATTTGTATTGATGTGCATGCTAAATAGACGTTTCAGTAGAAAAGCTGCAAAGATGAGTCATTTAATCGATGTTCGAGAAAATGAAATGGTAAGTGGACGTTAAATTGCGAAGATAGCTCGGGTAGAATTTTAAAAATTGTTCAGTACGAGCTCGCTCACAGGAGACACCATGCGCTTCGTTCCTCGTTTCACCGATGGCCGATCGTTCGATCAACCCTTGGGCAAGATCGTCTGCGTCGGACGCAATTACGCCGATCATGCCAAGGAGCTCGACAATCCTGTGCCAAGTGCGCCCTTGCTGTTCATCAAGCCGGCGACCAGTGCCGTGGCGCTCGATAAGACGCTCAAAGTACCCGGGGAGCGCGGCGAGGTGCATTTCGAGACCGAGCTGGCGCTGCTGATCGGTGAGACATTGGCGGGTGCGCCGCCTCAGGCAGCGGAGAATGCGGTGGTGGGGATCGGCCTGGCATTGGACCTGACCCTGCGCGACGTTCAGGCGCGCTTGAAGGAGAAGGGGCATCCTTGGGAAATTGCCAAGGCCTTCGATGGCGCCTGCCCATTGTCGTCTTTCGTGGCGGTCGTAAGCGCTCCCGACTGGAGCGCCTTGACCTTCAGCCTGGACATCGACGGTGAGCGCCGCCAGAGCGGACGGGGCAGCGACATGCTGTTCGCGGTGCCGGCGTTATTGGCGGAGATGAGCCGGCACTTCACCCTGGAACCGGGGGATGTGGTGCTGACCGGCACACCGGCGGGGGTCGGACCACTGCCTGGCGGCGCAGAACTGCATCTTGCTCTGGAGGCGGGCGCCACCTACGCGGGGCTGAATATTACTACCCGCACTGCGGATTGAGCGATTCAGAGCGGTGCCATCACTCCAGGTAGGTATAGCCCTCAAGCCCTGCGATCAGTTCGCTCATGAACGCGGCTTGCTCCTCCCGGCTCAGGTGGCTGGCGCGAAGTTGCGCTTGTAGATGCTTTCGCAATACTTGCGCATCGAAGTCTACGTAACGCAGCACGTCGGCGACGCTATCGCCCTGTCGAGGGGTCGATAGCCGCCATTGGCTTTCAGCATCGAGCGCCACATCCACCGAGTCGGTGTCGCCAAACAGGTTGTGCAGGTCGCCGAGAATTTCCTGATAGGCGCCCACCAGGAACATGCCGAGCAGCCGGTCCTCACCGCTCTTCCACTCGGGTAACGGCAGGGTGGCTTCTAGCCCCTGGCCATCGACATAGTTGTCGATACGTCCGTCGGAATCACAGGTAATGTCCTGGATCACCCCGCGGCGGGTCGGCTCACGGTCGAGCCCACTCAACGGCAACACCGGGAAGATTTGATCGATGCCCCAGACATCGGGCACCGACTGGAACAGCGAAAAATTGACGAACAGCTTGTCGGCGAGCTTCTCCGCGAGTTCATCGATGATCTCGCGATGGGCACGGTTACGGCTGTCGAGCTTGGTGCGTAAGCGCTGACAGGCGGCGAAGTAGACCGCTTCGCCCTCGGCGCGCGCTTCAATACCTGCCATGCCTAAAACGAAACGCTCCTGCAGTTCGCCGATCGCCTGTACCAGATCGTGATAGGCCTCGACCTGGCCACGAGGCTCGCGCATGGTCGCCAGACGATCGAAGACTCGCCATAGCTCGTCGACCTGAGGGTCCTGCTCGGCCAGACGACGCTCGGGCGGCTGCTCTCCGATCCTTTCCTCATCGACCACGTTGGTAATCAGCACCGCATGATGGGCGGTCAGCGCGCGTCCGGATTCGGAGATCAGATGCGGATGCGGCACACCTTGGGCCTCGCAGGCCTGACGGAAGGCCCACACCACATTACTGGCATATTCACGCATCGAGTAGTTGATCGAACAGAAGCTGCGTGAACGGGTGCCTTCGTAGTCGACCCCCAGGCCGCCGCCCACATCGACGGTATCCACCGGCGCGCCGAGCCCGCGCAGGCTCTGATAGAAACGCGCACACTCCCGAAGGCCGCGTTGGATGTCGCGGATGTTGGCGATCTGCGAGCCCAGATGAAAATGCACCAGTTGCAGGCTTTCTAGTGCCCCGACCTCCTCGAGGCGTTCTACCACACCGAGGATCTGCGTCGCGGTCAGGCCGAACTTGGATTTCTCGCCGCCGGTGTTCTGCCATTTACCCTTGCCCACCGAGGCCAGTCGAGCGCGCAGGCCGATGCGCGGGCGTACGTTGAGGCGTTCGGCCTCGTCGAGGATCATCTGCAGCTCGGAGAACTTCTCCACCACCAGATAGACCCTGTGACCGAGCTTTTCGCCCATTAGCGCCAGGCGTACGTACTCGCGATCCTTGTAGCCGTTGCACACGATCAATGAAGGGCCGTCGCCGGACAACGCCAGCACCGCCAGCAGTTCCGGCTTGCTGCCGGCCTCCAGCCCGACCCGGCCATGACCGCGCTCCTGAGTGGCGAGAATCTCCTCGACCACGCGGCGCTGCTGGTTGACCTTGATCGGATAGACCGCCGTATAGCCCCCGATATAGGACTCTTCCAGCATGGCGGCGTCGAAGGCCGCACACAGTTGCTCGACCCGATCGTGCAGGATGTCGGTGAAGCGCACCAGTACCGGCAGGCGAAGGCCGGCCCCACGCAACTGCTCGACCAGCGACTTCAGCGGTAATGCAGGGCCTTCGATCTCGTTGCCCAGGGGCCGAACAACAGCATGGCCCTGATCGTCGACATCGAAATAGCCGCTGCCCCATTGGTCGATGTTGTAGGTACGGCGAGCCTTGGCGGCGGGCGATGTCATGCGGGACTCCGCGGGGGCAGCATGAGAGCCCCCTGTTCGATGCGTTGAATGAGGATGGTACGAAACTGCTCGGGATCATGGGGTGTCAGTTCGTGAGCCGGGGGATCGACATGGACCACCAGCAGCCGCGATAGCCAGTAGCGCAGGGCGGTCATACGCAACATCATCGGCCAGCACTCACGTTCGTTCGGGGTCAGTGGGCGCTGCGCAAGATAGGCACCGATCAGGGCATCGTGACGCTCGCGGTTCAGACTTCCATCGGCGTTGATAGCCCAGTCGTTGATGGCGATGGCCAGATCGAAGAGCAGGTCACCGGTACACCCATTGTAGAAGTCGATGAGGCCGCCCAGTGTGTCGCCATCGAACAGGGTGTTGTCGCGAAATAGATCGCCATGAATGGCCCCTTGGGGAAGCTCGTCGCAACGACCGAAGGCGCTTCGATAGGCATCGATCTCATCGCTCATCAGTCGTTGGTCCGCCGGCGATAGGTAGGGCAGCACGCGATGATGAGCGGTACGCAACCAATCCAGATCCCGGGGATTGGGGCGATGACCGCCGAAACGCTGCGAGACGCTGTGCATGCGACCCAGGGCGTCACCAAGGGCTCCGCACTGGATCAGATTGGGAGCCTTGGGATGCTTGCCCGGCAGGCGAGGAAACAGCAGCGCAGGCTTATCGGCCAGGCTTTGTAGAGCCACACCTTGGCGATCGTGCACCGGCCCAGGAACGGGCAGGTGGTGCTCTGCCAGATAGTCGAGCAGTTCGACAAAGAAGGGTAGCTCGTCATGTTCGCCCTGCTCGAATAGCGTCAATACCAATGATGCGCGATCGGTAGTGACAAAGAAGGTGGAATTTTCGGTACCGCTGGCGACATCTTCGAGCATGACGAGTTTGCCTATGTCGTAACGCTCGAGAAAATCGGCGACCTGGGTATCGCTCAACGGGGTGAATACGGCCATGGTGTTATCGCCCTGAATATCGAGCGGGCATTGTAGCGGCTTGTCGAGACGCCTTGCAGGGGCTGACTGGCATTGCCCCCTCAAAAAGGAGGCATTATCGATGAATGGAAAGACTCACCAGGAGAAAAGTACCCAGCTGGGAATGGCGATGCGCTCGTTGTCGCTGCGGCGAAAATCCCCGTCACCATCGTCGTCGACCAAGAAATAGGACGGACCGACCGCCGGTTCGATCTCGATGGCGTAGAGCTGGCCATTGACGCGGTATTCCCGAATCGTGCGGTCTTCTTCCTGGCGCACGGTGATATCCGGTGCGTCGGGCTGCTCCTGGGACAGTACCAGGGGCGATGAGCCCAGCAGTGCGACCGCGAGAAGCACGCTCGAAATAACACGATATGGGGTCATGAGGTTCTCCAATGTCACTGGCTTTCACATCATGGTACCAGTGTATCCATAATATCGGCTGTCGTGCATTCAACTTGATTCTGAAGCGTGCGCTTCGGCGATAGGGCGCTGTGCCAATAACCAGCCCATCAGGATGAACGCGAGCATGCCGGCGAGAATGAAGCGAAAATCGATTCCCGCGTCCACCAATACGCCGAGGATCGCCGGGGCGATGCCGGTAGAAAACACCATGCACGCGCTCAGAGTCGCACGCACACGACCCAGGTGCTCGCTGCCCCATAATTTGACCAGCAGGCTGGTGGCGATGATCTCCTGCATGCCCATCGCCAGGCCGCCACCGACCATCAACGCCCACACTCCCGCATTACCCCCGACACTCATCGCCAGTATCAGGGCCAGGGCATAGGGCAATAGATAGGTTCTGGCCAGCAGTCCTGGACCCAACTGGTCTGCCCAGCGTCCCCCGAGTAGCGCGCCGGGCAGCTTGGCCAGCCCCATGCCGGTCAAGGCCAGGGCGTAGGCGGTCATGGTGGCGCCGAGATCGGCGGTCAATTGCGACGCGTAGATGAACAAGCCGGTCATGGTGATCGGCAAGGCCATGAGCAGCGGCAACAGCTGCCAGAAGCGTGCCTCGCGAAGTGGTCGTGGGCCGCTTCGGCGCATGGCGCGAGTGGGTCGTGTACCGGGGGCCGCCGGCCAGTCGAGCCGCCATAACAACAGGCCCCATACC
The DNA here is from genome assembly GCF_049808615.1 of Halomonas sp. GXIMD04776. Taxonomy (NCBI): domain Bacteria; kingdom Pseudomonadati; phylum Pseudomonadota; class Gammaproteobacteria; order Oceanospirillales; family Halomonadaceae; genus Halomonas; species Halomonas sp. GXIMD04776. Next base: position 8,545 of record NZ_JBNCAN010000040.1, read on the forward strand.
ACGACCATTCCCGCGCCCAGGCTCCACCACAGGTCGCGCCAGCCCAGCCATACCAGCAGTACCGTCACCAGCGGCGGTAACACGGCTTCGCCGAGCGGGATGCCCAGGCTGATCAGTCCCAGCGCACGGCCACGGCTGTGGCTGAATTCGCGGCCGATCAGGGTGTTGCCGAGGTGCGTGAACAACCCCTGGCCGCATAGTCGTACCAGACCTAAACCCAGAAGAGTCGTCAACGCCCAGGGCGAGAGCGTCAGCAGCGCGATCCCGCCGAGCATGCCGCCAAGCACTAGCATCGCGAAGCGCCGCGGAGCAATCCAATCAATACTCGGGCCGAAATACAGCACCACGAAGCCGGCGGTAAGTGTGACGACCGAGTAGGCGACGCCGAACTCACCGGCACTGATCGCCAGGCGCTCGGCGATGGGGGCTTGAAACAGGCCGACGAAATAACTCTGACCGAGGCTGCTGGAAAGCATCGCCAACAGGCCAATGCCCAGCAGACCGCGATGGTCTCGAAGTAGGGTGCGATAGCCCACTAAGGTCTCCCTGACGATGTAACTCCTTGAGGCCGTCAGTCTATCAGTCAATCCGATCAAGGTGCCTGACGCTTGGAGCCGGCTTGCGTATCATGGGCGCATCGAATGCTCTTTTCTTTGCTGGGGGACGCCTTTTCATGGCCGCAACGCCCATTGTTCTTGTCGACGGTTCATCCTATCTGTACCGGGCCTTTCATGCCCTGCCGCCACTGACCACATCTAAGGGCGCGCCCACCGGAGCGGTCAAGGGCGTGATCAGTATGCTCAAGAGCCTGATCAAGCAGTATCCGGATAGTCCCATGGCAGTGGTCTTCGACGCCAAGGGCAAGACCTTTCGGGATGAGCTTTTCGAGCAGTACAAGGCGCATCGCCCGCCGATGCCCGACGACCTGCGCGAACAGATCGAGCCGCTGCATGCTTGCGTCAAGGCGCTGGGGTTGCCGCTTCTGTGCGTCGAGGGCGTTGAAGCCGACGACGTCATCGGTACCCTGGCGCGACATGCCACCGAAGCCGGTCGCGACGCGGTGATCTCCACCGGGGATAAGGACATGGCCCAACTGGTCAACGATCGTATCACGCTGGTTAACACCATGAAGGGCGAGACCCTGGACGTGGCCGGCGTCGAAGCCAAGTTCGGCTTGCCGCCGGCGCTGATCATCGACTTTTTGGCGCTGATGGGCGACAAGGTCGACAACATTCCTGGCGTACCAGGGGTGGGCGAAAAGACCGCACTGGGACTGCTTCAGGGAGTCGGCGGCATGGATGCGATCTATGCCGATCTCGACAAGGTCACGACGCTCTCCGTGCGCGGCGCCAAATCTTTGCCTAAGAAGCTCGAAGAGAACCGCGACCAGGCCTATCTTTCCTATCAGCTTGCCACCATCAAGACCGATTGCGAGCTGCCCGTGGGCCTGGATGATCTAGATATCGCCGCTCCGGATCGAGAGGCGTTGGCCACGCTTTATCGTGAACTCGAGTTCAAGAGCTGGCTGTCCGAGCTGCTCGAGGGCAAGGATCAGGGCGTCGACGATCTCAAGGACAAGAGCAAGGCCAAAGGCAAGAGTGCACCAGCTGACGAAACACTCGAAGAAGATGCCACGTTCGCTGCTCCGGAGCGGGACGATCATACCCTGCTGACCCAGGCCGAATTCGACGGCTGGCTGTCTCGGTTGAAGAAAGCAGATGAATTCTGCTTCGATCTGGAAACCACCAGCCTCAATTACATGGAGGCGGAGATCGTGGGCATTGGCCTGGCGCTGAAGGCAGGTGAGGCGGCCTATATTCCCGTGGCCCACGATTATCTCGACGTACCGCAGCAGCTCGATCGGGACGCGGTGCTCGAGGCGCTCAAGCCGCTGCTGGAAGACCCGCAAAAGGGCAAGATCGGTCAGAATCTGAAGTATGACATCTCCGTACTGGCACGCTACGCCATTCGCGTGGCCGGGCCCCTGACCGACACCATGCTCGAATCCTACGTGCTCAACTCTACCGCCACCCGCCACGACATGGATTCCCTGGCGCTCAAGTATCTGGGCCAGAAAACCATCAGTTTCGAGGAGGTGGCCGGCAAGGGCGCCAAGCAGCTCACCTTCAATCAGGTTGCCTTGGAGCAGGCGGTGCCTTATGCCTGCGAGGATGTGGATATTACTCTGCGCCTCCACCAGGAATTACGCCCCAAGGTCGAGGCGGAGGGGCGCCTAAGTGAAGTGCTGGACGATATCGAACGGCCGATGATCCCCGTGCTCTCGCGTATGGAACGTACCGGCGTGGCGCTGGATGCATCGCGCTTGCACACTCAAAGCCAGGAACTTGAAAAGCGCATCCGTGAACAGGAAAAAGAGGCCTTCGAGATTGCAGGGCGCGAGTTCAACCTCGGCTCCCCCAAGCAGTTGAGCGAGATCCTGTTCGAGGAGCAGAAGATTCCGGTGATCAAGAAGACGCCCAAGGGGGCGCCGTCCACCGCGGAAGCCGTGCTCGAGGAGTTGGCGCTGGATTACCCGTTGCCCAAGGTGATCATGGCCCATCGTGGCCTCTCCAAGCTCAAATCAACCTACACCGACAAGCTGCCATTGCTGGTCAACAAGTCCACCGGGCGCATCCACACCAGCTATCATCAGGCGGTGACTGCCACTGGGCGGCTATCGTCTTCGGACCCCAATCTGCAGAACATCCCGATTCGCACCGAGGAAGGGCGCAAGATTCGTCAGGCCTTCATCGCTCGACCCGGCTATCGCATCGTCGCTGCCGATTATTCGCAGATCGAACTGCGCATCATGGCGCACCTTTCCGAGGACAAGGGACTGCTGGAAGCCTTCGCCAACGACCAGGACATCCACGCCGCCACTGCCGCGGAGGTGTTCGGCGTGGCGCTGGACAAGGTATTGCCGGATCAGCGGCGCAGTGCCAAGGCGATCAATTTCGGGCTGATCTATGGCATGAGCGCCTGGGGGCTGGGTCGGCAATTGCACATCGAGCGCAAGCAGGCGCAGACCTACATCGACCGCTACTTCGATCGCTACCCCGGCGTGGCACGTTTCATGAACGACATTCGCTCCCAGGCTGCCGGAGATGGCTATGTCGAGACCGTGTTCGGCCGCCGTCTCTATCTACCGGAAATCAACTCCCGTCAGCACGCCCGCCGTCAGGCCGCCGAGCGCACCGCCATCAACGCACCGATGCAGGGCACCGCCGCGGACATCATCAAACGCACGATGATCGACGTCGACGCCTGGCTCAATCCGCTCGAGAGCAAGGGCGATTTCGATGCGGTGATGGTCATGCAGGTGCACGACGAACTGGTCTTCGAGGTCAAGGGCGGGCAGGTGGATGACTTCATCGACGCGGTGAAGAAGCGCATGCAAAACGCTGCCGAACTCAAGGTGCCGCTGATCGTCGAGGCCGAGGCGGGAGATAACTGGGACGAAGCGCATTGAGAGTCCAACAGGTCGATGCGGCTTGATCGCCAGCGTGATCCATTGATGAAATGCGCATAGGCTGAGCCATTATCGAAGTGTCCATTTGACCAAATCAGCGTTTTCGACGACGAGAATGCTCGGATCGAATCATCTTGATCCGAGCTTTTGGCCGGGAGGGTGGCAATGAATCGACTTTCATATCCCTTTTCGATGTCGCCGGGCTTTCCACCCAGGCAAAGGTCGGTAACGAGAGGCGCCAGTAAATTGCCGCCAAACGCATGCTCAAGGTAGTGGCAAGCGCTAGGCCAATGGCGAACACGTTGTTCAATTCCGAGATAAATAAAATAGCGTAGACGATGCCACCGACAATCGAGGCAGTGGCGTAGATTTCTTGGCGTAGCACCATGGGAACACGATGCGCCAGTACATCGCGTATCATTCCCCCGGCGACGCCGGTCATTAGTCCCATTAGTACCGCGACAATACCGACATGGCCTAATGCCAATGTCTTATGGGCACCAATCACCGTGAACAGGGCCAGGCCAAAGGCATCCGTCACCGGGAGAAAGGTACGCGTCAGCCGGTGAATATAGTGAAACCCCACAATGGAAAGGAACACTGTGGCGAGAATGACCCATAGGTAACTCGGCGCGGCCACCCAGAAAACAGGCACCCCCAGTACCAAGTCCCGCAACGTGCCGCCCCCAATTCCTGTCACTGCTCCCAGTACAAACATACCGAAGGGGTCCATGCGCGAATAGCAAGCGACGATCACCCCCGAAAAGGCGAATACAGCGACGCCCGCCAAGTCCAGCCAATAGATCAGTCCAGCCATTGACTCCTCTCGAGTTTATCCATTTGTGAGTAAATGAAAGGCAGGGATCTTTTACCTGGCCGTGCCGTCCTGAGTCGTGTAGAAGGCGAATTCCCCGACTTCGGCCGTCTTGATATATTCCGTGGCCCATCCAGGATTCACGGTTCTATGGTGGAAGTACAAGGCACCTCCGGTGCGGTCCGCTAGCTCTCGGTTGAGTGCCTTTCGGGCTATTTCCTTGGCAGTCGCGTAAGACTCGTCATTCGCTGCAACATCCGGTCGGCCATCGCACCACCAGGAGAACTGACAGGCCCATTGCTCGCCGCCCTGTTTGACAATTCCGCACACGGTGTCAGGAAAGCCTTCATGGCCTAACCGATTCATGACGACATTGGCGACGGCTTCCATATCTTCCGACCCTACGCCTCTGGCTTCCCAATAGATGGTACGCGAAAGACAGGTGATTGCATCATCCATAGGCTCTTCGCCAGCCGGATCGACCGCCTGAGCTTCGGATTTCGTGATGGCTTCGGGTGTCGAAGAGGGCGCATCGCTACCCTCTGTTGCCACGCTCTGCTCCAGCGCCTCCGCCTTGCTCTCGGCAGCGTCCGCCTTCTGTGCCTGCTCTGCAGCGATCGCCGGATCCACGAGAAGGAGTGCCGCAAGACAGATCGTTATCCATACACGGCACATGATAGAGCCTCTTGAGTGACTACAATCTGGTTAGCGCGGCTGGTTAGGGGCTTCGCCCGCGTCGGAATGCTTGTGCAGTATAGACCTGAATCCGTGATGCCGGCGTCGACACTTCCCCTATCACCGCCAGCGAGCATTTTCTGACCGCCGATTCCGTCTCACCCGCTGAACGCATACCGGGGAGGACCAACCATGGCGACGC
>NZ_JBNCAN010000041.1:0-12054 GCF_049808615.1 Halomonas sp. GXIMD04776
ACTGGCGCGGAACTTGACGTTGGGCATGGCACTGTCTGGGTGAATGGCGATATTCGCTATATTGCCATGCAGTTCAGTAGGTTAGAAGCATTCCTGGGGGCCGGTCTCACGGATTCAGGCAAATGAAATAACAGCTGTCACGCCCATGTCACGGCTCTAGGACGCCTGCCTGATAACTTGTGAATGTCATCCAAACAACCACAAGCCATCAAGCAGAGGTGCGTCATGACAACGTCAAACATTCGACAAGCTGATAACCAAGTTGGCGTCTTGCACGCGGAGACGATACAAGCCTTTGCCGAGCGCCTGCGCGGCGAGCTGATTCGACCACAGGATGCGCGTTACGACGAGGCACGCAGGGTCTACAACGCGGTGCACGACCGACGCCCGGCGCTGATCGTCCGAGCCGCCGACGTGGCGGACGTGATGGCAAGCGTTGCCTTCGCCAGGCAGCATGAACTACCGCTCGCCGTTCGCGGCGGCGGTCATAGCGTTCCCGGCTTCGGCACCTGCGACAACGGCCTGGTGCTCGATCTCGGCCGAATGCGCGGCATTCGCGTCGATCCCGAGGCACAGCGGGTTCGTGCCGAAGGCGGCTGCACCTGGGCGGATCTCAATCACGCCACCGCCGCCTTCGGTTTGGCGACCACCGGCGGCATCGTCTCCACCACCGGCATAGGCGGTCTGACCTTGGGCGGGGGCCTGGGCTATCTCGCCCGCCGCTGCGGGCTGTCCTGCGACAACCTCCTGTCGGCGGACGTGGTCACCGCCGAGGGCCGCCTATTGTCCTGCAGCGAAGACCGGCACCCGGAGCTGTTCTGGGCGCTGCGCGGAGGCGGCGGCAATTTCGGCGTGGTCATCTCCTTCGAGTATCGCCTGCATCCGGTGGCGGATATCCTCGGCGGGCCGACCTTCTTCCCCCTCGAGGGCGACGTGCTGCGCCGCTACCAGGAGTGGATCGCCGAGGCGCCGGAGGCCTTGGGCGCGATCCTCGGCATCATCCTGGGGCCACCGCTGCCCTTTCTGCCCGAGCAGTGGCAGGGCCAGCCGGTGATCGTGGTACTGACCTGCTGGAGCGGGCCGGCGAGCGGGGACGAGGCGATACGCGAGCGTCTCGAAAGCCTCGGTCCCGTTCTTGGGCAGTATGTCCAGCGCATGCCGTACCCGGCGATCAATACCCTGTTCGACGAACTGCTGCCCGCCGGGCTCCACCACTACTGGAAGGGTTGTTTCACCCGGCAGCTGACCGATGAGGCGATCGCGGTGCATCTCGAATATGGCAGCCGGATCCCCTGCCTGCAGACCGCGACGCTGCTGTTTCCCATCGACGGTGCCTGCCGGCGCGTCGCCCCCGAGGCCACGGCCTTCGCCTATCGGGATGCCAGCTTCGCCACGGCGCTCGGGCCGAGCTGGCCGGATCCCGCCGACGGCGAGCGCAATATCGACTGGGGTCGCGCCTACTATCAGGCGCTGCAGCCTCACTCGGAGGCGGGCGGCTATGTGAACTTCATGTCCGGAGACGATCATGCCCGGGTGCGGGACAACTATCGGCAGAATTACGACCGGCTGGCCAGGATCAAGGCCCGCTTCGATCCGACCAACCTGTTCCAGCTGAATCAGAATATCGAGCCGCAGCCTTGAAACCGTTGCAAGCCATTAGGGAATTGCTGAATAAATTGCCGAGCGAGATGAAGAGCAAGGCGCACGGCACGCAGAAGACGAGACATAACATGCGGTTAGGCGAGCCTTCGAGTACCGTGCAACGCAGTTATTCGTTCGCGTAGGCATTTATACAGTGATTCCTTAGATGCTACTCAGGATCAAGGCAATACCAACGATGCCCAGCGCCACGCCGGTCACCCGGCCGATGAGTTCTCCTCCAGGCGCCAGCTTCTCGACAAGGACGAAAGCGGCGATCAGCGCGACCCAGGGTAGGTTCATGACGCCAGCGGTGAACAAGAGCAGCATCAAGGCCCAGCAGCAGCCGACACAGAACATGCCATGCTCGCCCCCCATCCAAAAGGCGCCTCGTGTCCCCGGTTGCCAGTGGAACAGGAAGAACTGTAGTGGCGCGCGACATTTTTCCAGACAGGCCCTCTTGAACGGAAGCCATTGATAGATGCCGGCGGCGATAAGCAGGCCACCGCTCAGCAGGGTGCTTGCCGAGCTCATGGCAGGTGTCAGTAAGCGCCAGGTCTCGAAGGCGGCTTGCAGGACGGTCGCCGCCAAGCTGAAGGCCGTCCAGACGGCGAGATAGCCCATCGCGAAGATCCACGCGGAGGGCAAGCCGGAGGCGTTCTCTCGGCTCTTTCTCGTCATCGAGCCGTAGAGCAGGATGGCCGGTGCCGCACTGGGAAGCATCATGGCGACCATCATCAGCGTCCACATGACGAAGGTGAGCAAGAGCGGGCCGACACTCCAGGCGCCGTCAGACGCCTCGGCGACACCCGGCCCCGCCATCTCGCCCATCATCGCGTCCATGCGCTGGGCCTCGAAGCCAAGGTAGAGCCACGCGAGCGTCGCCATGGCGAGCAGGCCGGCGAGCGCGACATGACGTTCGCGTCGCCAGCCACTGCAATCCTTTGCCAAAGTCATCGTAACGACTCCCAAGCGTCATGGGCGCTTATCCCACCCATGAGAAGGGGGCAAAGTGGCCGTTTCTAAGCCCACTGGCGTCTTCCCAGTCGATACCGAAGGCGTGGAAACGACTATGGCTCGCGTTCGCCAAGGCCAGTTTCGCCGATACCGGGTGGGCCGTGTTTTCCAGATAGATCGGCTCGCCTTCCTTGGATACGCTGGGCACCCCCACAAGGGCCTGGTCGACCAGATCCCCCGCCTTGACGGTGTGATTCAGCCCATTCGTTTCGAAGGTGATCGGCCGCTTCTCGACCCCGGCCATTTCACCAACCAGCGGCGCCAGCGCCGCCATGGGCCCGCCCACGGTACCCGAAGCTATCTCGCTGATGGCCTGGGTCTGCGTCTCGTTCGCCTTGTCATCGATAATGAGACCGACCTTGATGTTGCCCTCCGCCATGGGGCCGGGTGAGTGCAGCAACACAAGGAACGCCAAGCCGCTCAGTGACGTGCCCTCCTTGTCGCCATCGTCGATACGCATCGCGATTGCCGCCTTGCAATCGCCTTCGGTGGGTCGCGCGGTCAGGTTCGATCCGATACATGGGCAGATGAAGTCACAGTTGCAGGTTTCCATGTACTGCCCCTCGATATACCAATTCGCCATGTCCGGTTCCTCCCCTCAGAGGTTCACGTTGCGATCGAATGAGATCCGATACACGAGAAAGACTCGCACCGAAGACGGCCTCACGCCAGTTCACGAACTGAACCCTGCCCGATATAGTTTCTGAACTCCTCGTTGAGGCGGCGAATCTGCCAGACTTGGGAGAAAGAGGAGGAAAAGAGACCACGATGACGAACGCGAGCTATCAGCAATTCTGCCCCGTCGCCATGGCGGCGGAAACGCTCTGCACGCGCTGGACGATCGTTCTCTTGCGGGAGCTGGTCGCGGGCTCCACGCGCTTCAACGAACTTCGACGCGGCGTGCCGCGCATGTCGCCGGCGCTCTTGTCGAAACGTCTTTACGAACTCGAGACCGCCGGGATCATCGTGCGCGAGCAGCTGTCGCCGGGGTCGGACATCAACGTGTATCGACTGACACAGGCCGGTCGGGATCTTCAGCCGGTCATCGAGGCCATCGGCATTTGGGGTCAGAAATGGGTCGAGACCGAGCCGTCGCTTGAAAACCTCGATCCCGAACTATTGATGTGGGACATGCGACGCAATCTCGACACCGATCCGGTGCCGGTGGGCCGGACGGTGATCGAGTTCATCTATCCCGAGTTGCCGGCGTCCCAGCGCAAATGGTGGCTCATCGTCGAGCCCGATCGCAGCGTTGATCTCTGCCACATCGACCCGGGCTTCGATGTGGACCTCTACGTCTGCGTCGATCTGCGCACGATGACCGAGATATGGATGGGTCTGAAGTCCGTCGCGCGAGCGGTCGGGGATGGAAAACTCACCATCATCGGCCGTAGCGATCTGGCCGATGCCATGCAGACATGGTTAGGGCTCAGCCCGTTCGCCAAGGTGAGAAAGCTGGCCACTTGAGGACCTCATGGTCCACGGAAGCCGGACAAATGCGCTTTCCCGAGCCGCTGTCAATGGCGCCGTTCAGCGGGTCGACAGGAATGCCATCGCCTGAGCGATTATCGAGACTGGGCGATTTCGTGTTGCGCCGCCAGGGCAAGAAAGGCCGAACGGCTGAGATGGCGCGCTTCGGCGGCTTCGTCGATCCGCGCGACCAGACATTCGGGCAGACTGACATTCACACGCACTGCGCGAGTGCTGATTCTTGACAGGTCTAGGTCGAGCAACATCCAGTACCCTCCTTGGAAGCGCTCGTCATCCTGCCAGTCTTCCGGGGCTGACGGCGCGGGAATGGCCATCTCCTCGCCTTCGAAATACACCTCGACTGCCTCTTGGACCATGCGCGGTAGATCGGCCAGTTCGTCCGCCGCTGAAAAGCACCCCGGAAAATCGGGAAAGGTGACGCCGTAGGCGCTGTCGGCATCCTTGTGAACATAAACGGGGTAGAGCATTTTCACCTCCAGGCCCAGCCGGCTTGGCGATAGATGTTGCGCAGCGTGCCAATGGCGATCTCCTTGCGAGGATGGGGAACGACCACATGCCCTGAACATTCAGGATGCTTGAATTTCATGTGATCGCCCGCCGGCCCGCCGAAACGACACCCTATCCGCATCGCGACGCGGCCTGGGTGCTGAACGTTCAGGCCCGCTGGCGCGACGCCGGTGAAGACGAGCGCCATACCGCCTGGGCGCGGGAGACTTTCGAAGACATGACGCCCTTCACCACGGGTGGGGTTTACGTCAATTTCATCAGTGGCGACGAGGGTGCGGCGCGGGTACAGGCGGCCTACGGTGACGCCACCTACCGGCGGCTGGCGGCACTCAAACGCGAATGGGACCCGCACAATGCCTTCCATCTGAATCACAACATCGCCTCGTCGAACAACGCAGTTTGATTCCGTGCAATGCACGCCAGGTCGGCGACGTCGCTCGTGGTGAGCCACACGGCGTCGTCGGCACTAATAAGTTGTCGAACGTCTCTTGCCACACCCATTGGCCTCGAGGAACAGCGCCCTCCCTTCGACCCCGGTCACGGGCTGGTCGGTGAAGAAGCCATTCACGCCGAGGCCAAGCAGTTGCACCACTTCGCCGGTAAGGGTCTGGGGGATGCCGTTCGGGTGCAGGGTCAGGAACTCCTCCTCGGCGCGCAGCGTATAGGGATGAACGAGCAGGCCTGCGTCGATGGCCTGGGCCAGAAAGTCATGCACCTTGCCGGTCAGGCGTGTAGCGATCTCGGCCTTGCCGTCCCCATCGGCATCGATCGGCTCATCGAGCGTCTCGCGCAACAGGAAACTGTCTTTCCAGGGGCCGATGCCCTCGGCATAATGCTCAGCGATGTAACCCAGCGCTGCTTTCGATACCAGGTCGCTATAGTCGATCTCGGCGGTGATGCCCGGGCCGCCACCGCCGATGATGCCATCGAGTTGGCCATAGATAGCCGTGACATCACCGTTTTCCGCGTTGTAGACCATGTCATAGGGTGCCGAAAAGTTGCTTTCCGGCGGCTGATAGGCGTTGGTGATATCACCCAAGAGCTGCACCAGTGGAAGATCCACGTCGAAGCGCGGCATGATGTCGTTCTGCAACTCGAGCAGATTCTCGACTTCGAAGGACTGGATGAACACGCGATCGGGGTCGGTGAAATCCCGGTCGATCAAGGTCTCGATCAGCATCTCACCGAGGGACATATCGATACGACCGCCGTCGAGGAACTCGCCCTCCTTGGCGAAATAGGTCGGGTGCTTGGTTTCCGGGTAGATGCCGATCTTGCGCTTGATGCGCTTTTCCAGGTCGCGTACCAGGGCGATGACTTCCTCGAGGGTCGGAATCTCGAACTGGCCATCAAATTGGGTGTTGTCCGGACGCGTCTCGGGAATGCGCTCCTCGGCGCGCAGCGTCTTGATCTCCTCGAGGGTGAAGTCCTCGCTGAACCAGCCGCTGGTCGGGACGCCGTCGATGACCTTGGTCGTCTCGCGGTCGGCGAACTCGGGGCGTTCGTCCACGTCCGTGGTACCGCTCAGTTCGTTCTCGTGGCGCACGATGAGCACGCCGTCTTTGGTTGCCACCAGGTCCGGCTCGATGAAGTCCGCCCCCTGCTTGACGGCGAGTTCGTAGGCTTCGAGGGTGTGTTCGGGGCGAAACCCGCTGGCCCCGCGGTGGCCGATGACGATGGGTTTTTCAGCACCGGCAAGACAGGTCTCCCCTCGCCTTTGGTCGTCGGCAAGCACTGGCGCAACATTCAATGCCAGCGCGGAGATCAATCCTGACGAAAGGCTTGCTATCGCAGTCGTGCGTTGCATGACGATACTCTCCTGTTACTCATTGCTAGTTCTTATTCATTGCCGATCTCATAACGCTTGAGCTTATTGGCAATCGTCGTGTGCGACACCCCCAGCCGGCGCGCCAACAGGCGACTCGAAGGATAATCAGGATAAAGCGTTGCCAGTATTCGCTTTTCCACTTCATGGAGCATGTCGCCTAGCGTCCCTTCGAGGTTGAGCTCAGCAAGAGCTGGCGCCTTGTCTGCCTCGGGGAAACGCAGGTGATGGGGTTCGATCACTTCGTCCTCGCACAGCGACACCGCCTGAAACAGCGCGTTCTCGAGTTGGCGCACGTTACCTGGCCAATGATAGGCGGCAAGTTGTGACAGCGCGATGTCGGAAAGTCTCGGCAGGCCGCAGCCAATCTGCCGAGCAGCACGATCGATGAAGTGATTGGCCAGTTCCTTGATGCCATCGAGGCAGTTGCGCAGGGGGGGTATATGCACCGACAGCACGTTGAGACGGTGGTAGAGATCGGGACGAAAGTGCCCTTCGCTGCACAGTTGCGGCAAGTCCTGCTGAGTGGCGCAGATCACCCGCACATCGAGGAAGGTCTCCTCGTCGCTGCCCACGCGGCGAAAACCGCCATCCTGCAGGAAACGCAACAGCTTGACCTGCAGACGCGGGCTCATTTCGCCTACTTCGTCAAGGAAGATCGTGCCGCCCGCAGTCAGCTCCAGCAGCCCCAACTTGCCCTCCGGTCGTGCTCCTTCAAAGGCACCGGGGGCGTAGCCAAACAGTTCGGTCTCGGCCATGGACTCGGGCAAGCCGGCACAGTTAAGGGCCATGAACGGCGCCTGACCGCGAGGACTGGCTAGATGACAGGCACGAGCCAGCAGCTCCTTGCCGGTGCCGGTCTCACCCTCGATCAGCAACGGCGCATCCAGCGGTGCCATGCGGCGCGCCTCGCTGATCACTGTCGCCATGCGCTCACTGGCCTGAAAAATCGCCTCGAAACCTCGCAGTTCCTGGCGCTGCACATGATAGATGCGCTCGCCAACACGATCGGCGCGGTGCAAGGTCACCACCGCTCCGGCCAGCGAGGCAACATCGTCCTTCTCGGTATGCAGCGGGGCGATATCGGCGAGATAGCTGGCCTCCTTTAGCGTGAGGCGCAGACCATTGACCCGGGTGTTATTGCGGCGCATTAGATCGGGCAGATCGATCCCCTGAACGTAGCGGTCCAATGAGAGTCCCGGCACTTCATCCACCCGCACGCCAAGCATCTGTCCTGCCGCGCGGTTGGCGGCGACGATGCGTCCCTCCATGTCGATGGACATTACCGGGTCCGAGAGCGATGACAGCAACGCATCGAGTTCCAAGTGGCGGCGTTCACTGGGCATCAGGCTGACCCGTTTGACGCCGAACACCCCGGGCACCGCCTCGAGGATCGGCTTCAGGGTCGAGAGCTGCGCGTTGAGCAGGTAGGGCACATGTAGGTAGATCGTATTGCCCGCTTCTCCGCCGACCTCGCCCCGGGCCACGTTCAAGCCGTAATCGGCGAAGTGTGAGACGATATCGCGCAGAATACCGATGCGGTTCTGGCAATGAAGCTTGAGACGCATACGATGACTCGATTTGGGCTGAATCGAATTGAAAAGAAGCGACGTGCCGATGAACGAGCATTCGTCACGTCAGCATGACGCATCTGTAAAGATAGCGTGACAGCTAAGGCTTGCTCAAGCGTTGCCTCACGGCTTGGTGGCCTTCCCCAGGCACTGGACCGTGCCGCTGTCAGAAAAACCTTACACTCGATTCTGCCATGCAGTTCAGAACGTTCGGTTCCCCCATTTTCGGACAGGCAGCTTTCGCCCGGCGGGGATATGCTGATAGATAGAAAGCATCCCGTTCACAACATCGCAACTCGGGAGCCCTGACATGAAGAGCCATACCGTGAAGAGCCAAGACACCAAGAAAGCGACTCTCTATCAGGCCCGCGAGCCGGACGCCGAGGGCATCATTCATTATAGCGATAGCGAGCACGACACCTGGCAGGCGCTGATGCAGCGCCAGTTGCCAATCATTGAAGGCCGTGTATGCCAGGAGTATCTCGAAGGTCTTGAGCGCCTGGTCTTGCCGATGGATCACATCCCGCAACTCGGCGACATCGACCGTGTACTGATGCAAACTACCGGCTGGCAGACGGCACGGGTGCCGGCATTGATCCCCTTCGATACCTTCTTTGAACTGCTCGCCAATCGACGCTTCCCGGTGGCCACCTTCATCCGCACGCCGGAGGAGATGGACTACCTGCAGGAACCGGATATCTTCCATGAGATCTTCGGCCACTGTCCGATGCTGACCAACCCCGCCTTCGCCGAATTCACTGCCATCTACGGCAAGCTCGGCCTGGCGGCGAGCAAGCAGGAGCGGGTCTATCTGGCGCGGCTGTACTGGATGACCGTCGAGTTCGGGCTAGTCGATACTTACGCCGGTCGACGCATCTACGGCGGCGGCATCATTTCTTCGCCGAAGGAGACCTTCCACGCGCTTTCCGAAGCGCCGACGCACACACCCTTCGAGCCCCTTGATGCCCTGCGCACCCCCTATCGCATCGACATCCTGCAACCGCTCTACTATGTGATCGACGACCTGCACACGCTGCACGAGCTGGCCGGCCAGGACATCATGGCCATGGTGCACGAGGCCATGAAACTCGGGCTGTTCGAACCTCGATTCAGCCCCAGGAAGGCCGCCAACGCTTGAGAACAGATTCTTGGAACCCACTTTTCATTCTGACAGGAGTCACCCATGAGCCAACTTTCCGAGCAATCCTGCGAAGCCTGTAGCCTTGATGCCCCCAAGGCCACCCAGGAGCAGATCGAGGCCTTCCGGCGCGATATTCCCGAGTGGCAGTTGGTCGAGCGGGATGGCATCATGCAACTGGAGCGGACATTCAAGTTCCGCAACTTCAAGCAGGCCCTCATCTTCACCAATCGGGTGGGTGACATCGCCGAGGAAGCCGGCCATCATCCGGCGCTGCTCACCGAATGGGGCAAGGTCACCGTGACCTGGTGGTCCCATGCCATCAAGGGTCTGCACAAGAACGACTTCATTCTGGCCGCTAGAACCGACGAGGTAGCAGAGTCCAATGTTCGAGCAGATTGAGCGAGTACCCGGGGATGCCATCCTCGGGTTGATCGAGGCCTTCAAGAAGGACACCAATCCCCAGAAGGTCGATCTCGGTGTCGGCGTATACCGTGACGCCAAGGGCAATACCCCCATCATGCGGGCGGTCAAGGAAGCCGAGGCGCTGCTGCTGAAGAACGAGACCACCAAGAGCTATATTGGCTCCCACGGCGATCCTCAGTATGGCGACGTCACCCTTCCCCTGGTACTGGGCGCCGACTCGCCGGTCATCGCCGCAAAACGTGCCAGCGCGACTCAATCGCCCGGGGGCACTGGGGCGCTGCGCCTGGCCGCGGACTTCATCAAGTCCAAACTTCCCGGCAAGGATGTCTGGGTCTCGGATCCGACCTGGCCCAACCATCTGGGTATCTTCCCCGCCGCTGGCCTAACGCTACACAAGTATCCCTACGTCGATGCCGAGAATCGCCTCGATTTCGACGGTATGCTGAGTGCGATTAAGCAGATCCCCCAAGGCGACGTGGTATTGCTGCACGCCTGCTGTCACAACCCGACGGGATTCGACCTCACCAACGATCAATGGCAACAGGTGCTCGAGGTGGTTCGTGAGCGCGGCCTGCTCCCTCTGATCGATTTTGCCTACCAGGGCTTCGGCGACGGCCTTGAGGAAGACGCCTTCGGCGCCCGGTTACTGGCGGAAAACCTCGACGAGGTGCTGATCACCAGCTCCTATTCGAAGAACTTCGGCATCTATCGGGAGCGCACCGGCTGTTTTATCGCCGTCGCCAAGAATACCGAGCAGATGGAGAACGTGCGCTCGCAGATGGCTATCGTCGCCCGGGAGAACTACTCCAACCCGCCGGCCCACGGTAGCGCCATCGTCTGCGAGATTCTCACCTCCGCCGAACTGGCAGCGGTATGGCGCGACGAGCTGACTGACATGCGCGATCGTATCAACGGCCTGCGCCGGGATTTCGTCGAGGCGCTCAAGCCCTATGGGCTGGATAGCACCTTCGCCCACGTGGCCGAACAGCGCGGCATGTTCTCCTACACGGGCCTCACGCCGGATCAGGTAGATCGGCTGCGAGATGAGTATGGCATCTACATGGTGCGCTCTGGCCGCGCCAACGTGGCCGGTCTGTCCAACGAGAACTTGCCTTACGTTACTGAAGCGATTGCCGCGGTCTCGAAGTGATCAAGATCGCAGCAGACTCGCGATCCTAGAGCCGAAACCACTAACGTCCGGAGCAATTTGAAACGCTCCGGGCGTTAGTATTTACAGCACTTTGTTTAGCAGCACAACTCTCGCAAGTGGTTGATATACCATGGCATCGCCTGATGAATACCCTCGACGACCGTATGAGTCGGCGCATAGCCGAGCTTGTCGGCGGCCTTGGCGATATCGGCCTGAGAATGACGCACATCCCCCGGCCGGAAATCCCGGTAAGCCGGTGCCTTATCGTAGATTATCCCCTGTTCCGCCAGCGCATCCCGCAAGTAAGCAAATAGTTCGTTGAGCGTCGTCCGGCCGTTCACCGCGACATTGAACACTTCGCTGTCCATTTCATCACCCGTCAGGGCCGCCAATAGATTGGCCTGAACCGCATTCTCGATGAAACAGAAATCCCGGCTGGTTTCGCCATCCCCATTCACATGAACTGGCTCATTGCGGAGCATCGCCGCCGTCCATTTGGGAATCACCGCGGCGTAGGCGCCTTCCGGGTCCTGACGCGGGCCGAAGACGTTGAAGTAGCGTAATCCCGCTGTTTTCACTCCATAGCAGCGCGAGAAGACCTCCGCGTAGAGCTCGTTGACGTACTTGGTCACCGCATAAGGCGACAGCGGCTTGCCAATACGATCCTCCACCTTCGGCAAAGCGGGATGATCGCCGTAGGTGGAACTCGAGGCAGCATAGACGAAGCGTTTGACGCCGGCCTCCTTGGTGGCCACCAGCATGTTGAGGAAACCGTCGATGTTAGCGGCATTGGTGGCCAAGGGATCGTTCAAAGAGCGAGGCACCGACCCGAGCGCTGCCTGGTGCAACACGTAATCGACCCCCTGCACGGTGCGCTGGCAATCCTCCAACTTCCGGATATCCGCCTCGTGGAAGGTAAAGCGCGTCCACTGCTCGTCACTCACCAGCTCGCGTACCTCGTCGAGATTACGCCGATGACCCGTGACGAAGTTGTCCATACCCACAACTGTCTGGTCCAGCTTGAGCAACCGTTCAAGCAGGTTGGAGCCAATAAAGCCAGCCACACCCGTTACCAGCCAAATCCTCGGATCATTCCTCAGATCCGCCTGAGCTTTTTCATAGATAGTCATATGCATCCGTTCCAAAATTTCAAAATCAACATTAAATTCAAGTAAACCTGAATCCGTGATGCCGGCGTCGACACTTCCCCTATCACCGCCAGCGAGCATTTTCTGACCGCCGATTCCGTCTCACCCGCTGAACGCATACCGGGGAGGACCAACCATGGCGA
>NZ_JBNCAN010000042.1:0-11464 GCF_049808615.1 Halomonas sp. GXIMD04776
GTGGGCATGGTACATTTTGTCATGGCGGCTGATGCGGTTGATTCTGGTGTAGGAGCTTGAATTATAACCGATTTTCAGCCGCTTTTTTCATGCCCGATGCAATATCCGGGCTAGGGCTTTGAATGTAGAGTTTCGGGACGTGGATAAGATCAAGCGTGAAGCAATTGAAGAGCTGACCGGGCGCATAGATGGGCACTGTGCGATAGTTTTTGAGTTGTTGAATAAGAATATGAATCGTTGGAGTTAGCAAGGTATGGTGAAAGTTGCCAGGATCTATATGCGAGCAAGCAGTAAATTTCAGAGTCTTGAGCGCCAGGAGAGGCTGATTGCAGATGCAAGAGAAGCTGGGTATTACATTGCTGCTGTGTATCGTGAGAAGGCGTCGGGAGCTATAGTTGATCGTCCAGAGCTCATGCGCATGATTTCTGACCTGCAGCCTGGGGAGCTCGTGGTTGCTGAAAGAATAGACCGTATTAGCCGGTTGCCACTGCCTCAGGCCCAAGCTCTTATAGATACTATCCACGAAAAAGGCGCCAAGCTGTCCATTCCTGGTATTTTCGACTTCTCAGATTTAGTGGAGGAGTCGGAAGGAATAACAAGGATAGTCCTTGAGTCAGTACAGGAAATGCTATTGAAACTTGCTCTGCAAATGGCCAGAGATGATTATGAGGAACGCCGTAGACGGCAACAGGAGGGCATTGAACTGGCGAAAGAAAAGGGGCTCTTTACAGGACGGCGTCCAGACAAAACTCTTCATGAGCGTATCATGGCTTTGCGTTCAGCCAACTTTTCTATTGCAGAGACGGCTCGTATTGCTGGCTGTAGTGAAGCTTCGGTTAAGCGTGTTTGGGCTGCGCGTATAGATAAGAAAAAGCAATAGTCTGAATCACCTCGGGCCTTCTAAACGAGAATGCGCAATTCAGTCGCGCTATGGTTAGAAACGATGGTCATGGAGGGGCTGGGTGTGGCCATGCTTGAAAGCGAACCGACCCTAATCAACTGATCTTCAAGTTTTAAGGCTAGTCGATAGGGCGGCCAAGCTTCTCATCGTAGTCGCCCCAGGGCGGACTTATCAGTCGATTTTCCATGCTTGCTTCAAACGTCCCACGGTATGCTCCCATTTTGGCGTTGTAGGCTTACACACCGTGTTCTGATTGCCGAACAGGCCGACTTCACTGAATGCCTGTGAGGCAGGGAATGAGGCTAACCAGCGCACCGGCACCAGGTATTCAGCCGCATCCTCATCGTTTTCGATGGCTTGGTGGATATGGGGGTACTCAGTTGCGGTAGCGACCTCTGGGAGCAGCCTCTTGCCGTGCTCAGTCTGTACCGAGAAGTGGTCGGCGCGGCAGCGCTCGCCAGTCACCACGGCCACACCCACATAACCAGTCTTGGGTATGTTGACCCAAACCCTATCCCCTTCGGATAGCATCGCAAGTGTTTTCGAGTACCAGGCTGCACCTCCTCCAGCGATGAAGCCATACCGGCGTGCCAGACCCCAGGGGCGACTATCCCCAAAGGAGGCGTAGAACTCGCCGTTCCAAGGCTCCTTGTGGGCTTTGCTGACGGCCGGCTGAGCTGGCTCGTCCGGATCAATCATCCAGGCCCGGCTTAGGTAGTGATTGCCCTGGTCCTCGAAAGCCGCAAAGAACATGGCGTTGATCGAGAGCTGAGCATGGTCGTTGAGATAATTGATAATACGCTCGCTGCTGGCATCAAGCCGGGTCGCCACTACCACCATCTGATGGCTGTCATTAAGCGTCACATCTTCTAGCGAGAGACCAAACTTGGCCTGGAAGGCCTCCTCGAGCGTGGCATGTGGGCGACTGTTTTTTTCAGCAAAGGCTTGATAGATATCGATCAACTGGTAGTCGGCCAGGGTGACAACCCAGGAGGCATAGTCGATGGCCTGAGCGACCACGTCGCGGGGCGTCTTGTCGCGCTTAAGTTCGATGATGATTACTGTGCCATTGGCATCGAGTGCGAGCAGGTCGATTAGCTTGTCAAAGCCGGTACGAACTTGGCGGCCGATCAGTAGCCAATCTCGGTTAAGGATCGAGACATCCTGCATGATCTGCTCTTCCAGTTGGCCCTCGTCGGCGAGCCCCGTGGGCCGCAGCTTCTGCGGCAGCTCACCCGTAGTACCTGCCAGCTTCCAGATTCCTTGCTCGATGGCCATCCAGGTGTCTCCTTGCGTTTAGTTGAGAAAAGCGTTGCCTCGCCCAGGGTGGTGCTCTACCATGGTTGTCAACACGGCCCCCGCCTCTTGGCTCTCACGAGCTTACGCGGGGGTTCTTATTTGTGTTCTCGCCGCCTCACTCGGTCCACCAGCGCTCCCAGCCCGGTGGAGCCCCCATATCCTCCAGCGATAGCCTCCGCCTGGAATGCAGCACCGGGAAACGTTCCAGATGTGCCTGCAGGCGTCGATGCCACCCCGTATTGGGGCAGACCACCAGGGTCATGTGCCGCACGATACTCAATAGCAGGAAGGGGCGGGCGAGGCGCTTTGCGTCTCTGAACTCATCGCACCACGGTATCTCACCCTGCTTGGGCAGCCTGGGCTGGTCGATGACGTTGCGATTCCAGAGTCGGCTATGATGAGCGCAGACGTTGCGCAGGTAGTTCAGCGACCTAAGCCAGGTCTGAAAGACCTCCCAGTCTTGCACGCCGTATTTACGTGCTATGTGGCTCTGGTCCGGCACCTTCATCATGGCAAACAGATGTGAGAGGGTGCCGAAGTCCCAGGTCTCGACAGCGACCCAGATCGGCAGTCGCGGCCCGTGCTTCTGGCGATAGTGCTTGACGAAGTCTTCTTTAGAGCGATCTTCTAGCCGTTTGGCATGCCCCTGCCAGCTTACAAAAGCTTCTATACGTTTCTCGCCGACAGGCTTTCGTGCAAAAGACTTGTGGAAAGTGCCTCGGTGAAGATGCGCGAAGGCATCCTGCTCACCCAGCCGGTAGGCGATATCCACGCGCAACGCGATCTCGATGCGCTCCAGGGCATCGGTCAGGCGCAGCCGAAGCTCCTTGTCGAAGAGGTATAGCCGCACCGCATCGACGAACTGGGTGTCGGGAACGAACTGATCCGTTGCCTGGGTGATTGGCCGGTCATGTCGGTCATGACCGACCGTCTCGAAGACCCGAAAGGGATACCAGTAGGCGCTTAGTCGGTAGTAGCCGACGCGCTCCAGATACTCCAGGGCGGCGGCCTCATCGCCGACCTGCATCCCGCGCTCGGTGAGCAGGGCTAACTGCTCTTGAAACGACTTCCAGGGGCGATCGTAGGCCATCAGCTCACCGTCTGGTTTACTACCGCTTCGGCCAGTTGGGCTCGGGTCTCGGCGGTCTCGCCCAAGCGTACTTTGAGGCGGTCGCAGAGGGCCATTAGTTCGTCGACTTTTTCCACAGTAGCTGTCTGAGTCTTTATATCAGGCAATGGAACTGGTATGGATTCCACAGTTTTCTTGCTTATTTTTGGCATAGTTCCAGAGGTGCCAGTCATACGATCCCACATAAAGATTCTTGATTGCGGGGAAGATAAGCAATAAGAGATGAATTTTGGGTTGGCTTCTTTTTTGGTTCTGATTTTCATCATCAAATCTGGATAGATGAACCCTGGTTGATTGCTTTCTATCATAATATTGCAGCCGACATGGCGCGCTGCATTTCCACGCTGTATTAGAATGTCTCCCTTTTTAAGCCATAAGTGAGATGATTCTGGCTCGTCAATATCAATGTCTTTGCTTTCTGAGAGCTTCAAGGTTCCCTTGGTCGTAGCGCCCAATTTAAGAACCTTGATGCCAGTATGGAAGCTGCTTTCCTTTGGTGATAGCCCATTTCTCGGGCCAAAGGAAAGTATGTTTTTTAGCGGTCGCTTTTCCACATGGAAATCAATAAGCTTGCCGCTGGCAGCTAGATCTAGAACAACCAGTTTAAGCTTATCGATACTAGCTTCGGTAGTGAAGAGGGTATCGAAATGTTCAGCCACGCGAGCCCAGTTCTCGGCCACCTCGGCGGCATCGGCGGAGCGGGTCAGGGCATCAAGCAGGGTGTCGACCAGTACCTCATGGGCTTTCAGCTGGTCGCCGACCTGCTGCTCAAGGCGGTCGCAGAGGGCCATAAGCTCGTCGACTTTTTCGACGATTTTGCACTGTTCCGCAAATGGAGGGAGAGCAATCAAAGCATTATTGAGAACACTCTTCGTCACATGCTTTAGTCCGACCCCGCCCTGTGCACTCTGGACAAAGTGCGACATCTGGCCATTGACAGCCAGTTTCATAAAGAGTGGGTCGAGATGGTCGCCAAAGAAAACGCACTTGTTAATGTGCTGGTTTAGAGCTGCTGGACCTCTCTCCCAGATAAAAGCCCCAAAAGAAGTTCCGGGCGTTCCTGACCAGCTTATGAGGAAATCACCGTTGTCGATTCTGTGGTTTTCATTTATCTCACCATTGAAGTAATTGGTGGGGGCATGAGGGTCGTTGAGGTTTTGAATTCTGACAATAGGGAGCCCAGAAGTTGACCATTCAGAGGATTTGAAAGCCTTGCCGTTGTACATTTCCATGGTCTCGCCCAAACGAACCCACGACCACCCTTCGGGAAGAAAGAATGGCTTATCTTCCTCATCAATTGGTTTCAAGCCTTTTGACTTCTTGATCTTCCCTTCCTTAACAAGCCGGGTCTTTTCTTCGGCGATACGGTCCAGTAGCTCGCTAGCGGGCTCGTCGCTAGGGTCCTGCTCCGCCAACTTGCCACGCACGGCCAGCTCCAGGATCAGCTCGCGCAGCTTCTTGATGCCAGTGAGCTCGATTTTCCCGTTCTTACCCGATGCACTATGCCCCGAGCCGCTCTTGTGCGTCACGGCGCTGGTCCAGAGATCGAGGTGGTTGGTGATCAGCTCCTGAGCGCTCATGCCGACTCCTCCGCTTGCTGGGGCGCAGGCTGATCCTGAGACGTATGACTGAGCGCGTCGCCGAGTACGGTCTTCAACTGGTCACGTAGCTCCTGGATCTCGGCCTGCTGGCGAGCGTATTGCTCGAGAAGCTCGTCCGGATCGTGGCTGATTTCCTCGTCCTGCCAGGGGTTCTTGATGTCCAGGTTGTAGTTTCGCGCCTTGATCTCCTCGATGCCGATCTTCCAGGCCTGCTTGGTTTCCTGGCGGCTGGCGAAGCCGTCGGCCTCGTCGCCCCACCAGTCGATCTCGGTGGCAAACTCCTCGACGCGCATAGGCTTGGTCTTGCTGTAGTTCTTGTAGCCCTCGGGGTAGGGGTGCTCGTAGTACCACACCTGTTCGGTCGGCTGGCCCTTGGTGAAGAACAGGAGGTTGGTCTTGATGCCGGTGTAGGGGTTGAACACGCCGTTGGGCAGGCGAACGATGGTGTGCAGGTTGCATTCGCTGAGCAGTTTTTCCTTGAGGCGCGTCTTCATGCCCTCGCCGAACAGGAAACCGTCTGGCAGCACCACGGCGGCGCGGCCATCCTGCTTCAGCAGGCGAATGAACAGCGCCATGAACAGGTCGGCGGTCTCACGAGTGCGGAATTCCGCCGGGAAATTGTTCTCGATGCCGTCTTCCTCGGTGCCGCCGAACGGCGGGTTGGCGACGATCACATCGACCCGCTCCTTCGGGCCCCAGTCCCGGTAGGGACGGTTCAGGGTGTTGTCGTGACGAATCTGGCAAGGCACCTCGATGCCATGCAGGATCATGTTGGTGGTGGCCAGCAGGTGCGGCAGCGGTTTCTTCTCCCAGCCGTAGATGCTGTGTTGCAGCGTCTGCTCGTCGGCGGGCGTCTGTACATAATGTTTACGCTTGTGCTCGATGGCGCAGGTGAGAAAGCCGCCGGTGCCGCAGGCCGGGTCCATCACGCTCTCGGCAAGCTTGGGATCGACGCGGTTGACCATGAACTCGGTCACGGCGCGGGGAGTGTAGAACTCACCGGCATTACCGGCGCTTTGCAGGTCCTTGAGGATCTGCTCGTACATGTCGCCGAAGGCATGACGCTGCTGAGATGCGTTGAAGTCGATGCCTTCCTGAATGCGGTTGATCACCTGGCGCAGCAGATGGCCGGACTTCATGTAGTTGTAGGCATCCTCGAACACGCTGCGGATGACCGCGGCGCGGGCGTCACCGCCGGCATCCAGCTGTTGCAGCCCGGGAAAGAGGGTGTTGTCGATGAAGCTTTTCAGGCCCTCGCCAGTCAGCCCCTCCGAGTTGGCGGCCCAGCTTCTCCAGCGCAATTGCTCGGGGATGGGGCTCACGTAGTCGTCGTAGAGCAGCTCCCATTCCCGCTCGCGGTCATCATAGATCTTCAGAAACAGCATCCAGACCAGCTGGCCGATGCGCTGGGCGTCGCCGTCGACGCCGACGTCCTTGCGCATGATGTCCTGAATGCTCTTGATGGTGGTGCTGATGCTCATGGGAATCTCGTCTCGATAACCGAAAGCGCGCCGGTGTGGCTGCCGGCGCGCAGAATGCGACGTATTGTACCTAGACCGTTCAGCCGGCTGTAGCGGCGTCGGCATAGAGCGTTGCCTCGAGGGCTCTCACGGCCTCCCGATAGCCGGCCTTGCCGCCGAAGGCGCCGGCCAGTTCCACGACGGTGCCGAGCCGGTCCAGCGGCGCCATTTGCAGCACCTTGGTGTCCTCGATGGTGGCCACGCCGCTGTCGGCGTACTTGTCGAGCAGGGCGTCCAGCACGGCGCGGGCCTGGCCTTCATAGCGAGTGAAATAGTCCGACTGGCGGGCCTTGGCCGCGCGTTGGCGACGGGTGAGTGCAGGCTGGCCGTAGACGATGTGTACGATGGCATCGAACGGGTCCGGTGTATCGCCGAGTGTCTTCTCGACCTCGCTGGTGAGGTCTTCCCAGAACACGCCTTGTTCGGCCAGCTCGTCCAACACGGCCTGCTTGCGGTCGCTGGCCTCCCAACGGCGCAGGAAGTCCTTCAGGGTGGCGTAGTGGGCGCGTACCGTCTTGCGGGTGTAGTCGGTCAGCTCTTCGGTGATCAGCTTGCCGTCCGGCCCCAGGTACTGCACGCGCCGGCCGATGACCGCCACGGTGACGTCATCGACGACGTATCGCTTGGGCGGCTCGCCGATGCCGCCGTCTTCGTCATCCACCCAGCCCCCTTCGGGGGGCAAGGCGGGATCGTTCGGTGACTCGTCGTCGGGGGATGCGCCGTCCTCGTCAGCGGGCGCGTTTCCATCGCCGCTGTCCTCGGCTTCATCATCGTCGTCCGGTAGTAGCGGGTCGCCTTCGCCAGGTACGTAGACCTTTTCTGGTTCGCCGTCGAAGGCTGGGTCGGCGAAAAGCTCCGTGGCCTTGCGGAAGTCCAGAATCGTGAACCAGAACTTATTGTGCTCTGCGTCAATCCGCGTGCCGCGTCCGATGATCTGCTTGAACTCGGTCATCGACTGGATGCGCTGGTCGAGCACGATCAGCTTGCAGGTCTTGGCGTCGACGCCGGTGGTCATCAGCTTGCTGGTGACGGCGATGACGGGGTAGGGCTCTTCGGGGTCGATGAAGTGGTCGAGCTCGGCCTTCCCCTCGAGCTCGTCGCCGGTGATGCGCATCACGTACTTGCGGTTCTTGGCCACGTGCTGAGGGTTGAGATTGACCAACGCCTGGCGCATCCGCTCGGCGTGGTCGATGTTCTCGCAGAAGACGATGGTCTTCTGCATCGGGTCGGTCTGGGTCAGGTAATCGGTGACGGTTCGAGCGACCAGCTCGGTGCGTTGCGTCAGGATCAGGTGACGGTCGAAGTCTCGCTGGTTGTAGATACGATCCTCGAGCACCTCGCCGTGGATGTCGGTCTGGCCGTCGCTGGGGCGCCACCCTTGCAGGTCGCGGTCCAGGTCGACCCGAATCACCTTGTAGGGCGCCAGGTAGCCGTCGTCGATGCCCTGCTTGAGCGAGTAGGTGTAGATGGGCTCGCCGAAGTAGTGGATGTTGGAAACCTCGGTGGTTTCCTTGGGCGTCGCGGTCAGCCCGATATGGGTGGCCCCGCTGAAGTAGTCCAGGATGGCGCGCCAGGCAGAGTCTTCGGCGGCGCTGCCACGGTGGCATTCGTCGATGACGACCAGGTCGAAGAAGTCCGGACTGAACTGCTTGTAGATGTTCTTTTCTTCCTCGCTACCGGTGACGGCCTGATACAGCGAGAGATAGATCTCGTGCGACTTCTCGACCTGGCGCTTGGAGATCTTGGTCATGGCCGCGCCGAAGGGCTTGAAGTCGCCGCTCTTGGTCTGATCGACGAGTACGTTGCGGTCCGCCAGAAACAGGATGCGCTGCTTGCGGCCGGCCTTCCACAGTCGCCAGATCAGCTGGAAAGCGGTGTAGGTCTTGCCGGTGCCGGTGGCCATCACCAGCAGCAGGCGATCCTGCCCTTTGGCGATGGCTTCGACCGTGCGATTGACCGCGACCATCTGGTAGTAGCGGGGCGTGCGGCCGCTGCCGTCATCGTAGAAAGGCTGCTCGACGACCGGGCGTGTCTCTTCACTCAGGCCTTTCCAGCGGCGGTAGCCGTGCCAGAGCGCATCGGGCCCGGGGAGCTGATCGAGTACCAGGTTGGTCTCGACCTGATCGAAGACCAGGCGGTGGGGGTCGCTGAACAGGAAGCCGCTGCCGTTGGAGCTAATGGCGAAGGGGACATCGAGCTTCTCCGCGTAGGCTTGTGCCTGCTGCATGCCATGGCCCAGGCTGTGGCTGCCGTCTTTGGCCTCGATGACGGCAATGGGCTGGTTCTTCTGAAAGCACAGCACATAGTCCGCCCGGCGGGGACGGGCTCTTGAGTGCATCCGACCACGCACCATGATGCGACCGTCACTGACGGGGTACTCTTCGCGTACCTGGGTGTGGATGTTCCAGCCCGCCTGCTCGATGGCGGGGGTGATGAATTTGGTGCAGATGTCCCGTTCGCTGAAAGCTTGCCTTGTCATAGCTGCTTCCCTGCTGCGTTTATAGGTTGCTTATCAGTTTTTTCGCTAGATTACTTGAAGCTGAGCAGAAACGCATGGGGGGCGAGGAAGGGGCCGGCAAGCCTCACGATTCTGAGAAGCAGCGCCTGGCTGGGATCATCAACCGGCTCAACGACCTCTATGGCGCCGAGATCAGCGACGATAACAAGCTGCTTTTCGGGAGGATTATCCAGCTTTCGGTTTAAAATATTTACTAGAAGCGGCCTGGAATGGCGATTCTGTGCTTGAAGATAAACCGTCGTGGTTTATTATTCACAATGAAAACGGAATTAAAGGCCGATTTTGGGTGTGAAAATAAACCAGCTGCTGCACAAGATCCCGTATGGCGCCGTCGTGAGGACCGCCTGGCTGGCGTCACACGGCGTCAGTTCGGATCAGGCGCGTAAGCTGGCCAGCAGTGGCTGGCTGCAACGCGTGGGGCACGGCGCCTACTGCCAAGTGGGGGAGCCTCTTACCTGGGAGAGCGCTGTGTTCGCCTTGCAGGCGAGCGACGACACTGGCTTACCACCATTTTGGCCGGGTGGCCAGACGGCCCTGGCACTGCATGGCTTTGCCCACTATCTGCCCATGGGGAAGCGCACAACGCACCTGTATGGCAAGGAGGCCGCTCGGCTGCCCCGGTGGTTGAATGATGCCGAGTGGGCAGGGCGGATGGTGCTCCACTCTGAAAAGGGCCTGCCAGTGCAGATTCCCGGTAGCTTCACGGACTACGCGCCGGATGGCAGGGCCTTCAGCTTGCAGGTATCGACCCCCGAGCGAGCGGTCCTGGAGTGGATCGCCGTGACGCCGAATGAGCTGCTGTTCAGCAGTGAGCTGGTGGACACCTTCAGCGGGCTTAACACGCTGCGCCCGCGCCGGCTTCAGGCATTGCTGGAGGAGTGTCGATCGGTGAGAACCAAGCGTGCCTTCCTGGTGCTGGCTCGCCACGCCGGGCATGCCTGGTACGGTCGCCTGGAACCTCGTCGACTGGACCTAGGCAAGGGCAAGCGGCAGCTTTGCAGTGGCGGCAAGCTGGACAGGGAATATCACGTGACGGTGCCGGAGGCGTTCCTGCATGCCGATTGAAGCTCGCTATCACGAACAGGTCAGGCTGCTGTTTTGCAGCAGATGACCAAAGTTGACATGACGAAAGAAATAATATGCTTGTCCATCGAGTTGGTGTAACAGCCGTATAATTAAACCTACGCATGTCATGGAGTTATGAAACTGGTGGCGTACGGTATAATATTAATTGTCGCGCATGCGTGTCCAGAAACTGGGGTATGGGGGTTAATAATTTTATATGGAGAAGATGTTAACAAGCATAGTTGTTACAATGAGTGATTTCTTGGATAAGTTATATTACGTATATTCGAGTTTGGATCCATGTTTCGTGGGGGATTCTATAGATGACAGCTTTACAGTGCTGGTGGGTTTTGTTGCCATTGGCATTCCGCTAAGTCTTCAGGTGATTTCGCGAGCCACAGAAAAGTTTAAATCGGAACATCTAATAAACTATCTTAGTAGTTGGAAATGGGTTAATCCAAAAAGAATATATTGGGCCTCTATTTTTTACTTTATAGCTGCTTTGATGTTTAAGTCTTTACTGCCTTCCAATGTTAAAGAGTGCGGCACGCTAGACATTCAGCTTTATGCGTGGGGTGTGATTGTTTTGTTTTTAGTTATCGTGACCGTGGTTGGGTTATGGTACGGGCACCTGTTCACCCAGGCCGGCAAGCGGCCTAAGGAAATATATGAAGCTCTTAAAAAATAGCACTGTCTCGTTCACCATTACGAGTTGCGAGCGATATTTAGACAAGCTCAAGGCAAGAATTGATATTGTGCGGGAAGGGCTTGTTTCCAATCCTTTGGATGTAGAACTTGAGACAACGATAAGTGAGTTAATGCTAGAAGTTAGGAAGTTAATTTTTGATGATAATTGGGTAAATCCTCTCCCAGTTAGCAACTGGTTAGTGATTGTAAATTTCATTCTCTCTTTTAATGAGGTGTCAGTATCGGCGCGAAAGAATAATAGGAGTCTCAACTTTTCTGCTCAGCGCTCTGTTTTTTTGATACTTGGTTATATATTCAATCACCCGCAGTATTCAAAGTTGTGTGATAGGTGGTCAGCTGAGAATGAATACAAATTTTTTGATGTGATACAAACAATGTATAGTGAGGCAGAACGTCAGAATTATGACCCCTGTATATTTGGCGACCTTTTTGCAGAGGGAGAGTGGGTTTCATATATATTTGGTTACATGACGTTCAAGCTACGTTATTCCCCCAATCAAGAGGGTGTGGCTTCGGCTTTAGACTTATGGGAAAGCTTTGTTTCTTATTCGGCAAGAAGTAACGCTAATCGCATACCAAAATTATTTAAAAACATTAAAGAGTCGGCGGTCTCAATGACCAAGCGCAACACGTGACCCATCAGGTACGGTGTTGCCATGAACCACTGCTATCGCCATCTTTCTGCTGAAGACCGGGCCGCCATCATGATGATGCGAGCCACGC
>NZ_JBNCAN010000043.1:0-11419 GCF_049808615.1 Halomonas sp. GXIMD04776
AGGGTAGAATCGGTCATGGCGTATCCACTCGTGTTGATTGAGATCTTGGTCGTGATCAATCAACAGGATACGCCACCCTTCCTACCTTCTCTCATACACCAGAAATCACCATAGCTCGTGGCGAAGCGCTTGATGACGCTACGGGGCATTGGACCGCTGACCGCCAGTGCACTGGCGGTGGCCAGGCGTTCCGCCGTGGCCGGAACTTTGCCGCCTCACTGAGCCTGACACCCAGCACAGTACCGGTGTCGAGACCGCCTGCTGGGTATCAGCAAGCGCGGCGACAGCTACCTGCGCAAGTTACAAGTTACTGGTGCATGGTGCCAGAGCAGTTTTCTGCCATGTGGGGCAACACAATGACAACCTGAGCCAGTGGATCAGGCTGTTGGCTACGCGCAAGCCTACCAAGTTGCGGTTGTTGCCCTGGCCAACAGGACAGCACGACTCGAATGGGCGATCACGCGCCACGGCAGTGGCTATGACCCCGCGCTCGCGGCCCAGGTCGCGTAACATCAACCCGCTGAGTTTAGGAATCTTTCACCGAGGCTACCTACCATCACGATTGCTGAGCATGCTGCAAGATGGCGAACAGGTTGAACCGACGTCAGGAGACCTCTACCGGACGCTGTGCCATGAGAGCCCGTGTAAGCGATTGGGAACTGGCGTGCGGATAGCCTATCAGGGTCCGAGTAGGGGGCTTGGTTCAGGTTCCCTGCATTGAGCGGAACGCGATAGCCAGTCAAAGCCATCAATGCTGCTCAAATGGCGTTAAGTGTGCCTTTCAAAACCGGCCTTGAAGTTTGTTCAAACAGACCAGCGAACACCCCAGTAGCGTGAAGGCATAGTGAATATCGGTGCGGCGCTCATAGCGTATCGCTAATCGCCTCATCCGCCCCAACCAGGCAAAAGTTCGCTCGACAACCCAGCGGTGGCGCCCGAGTCGTTGCCCGTCTTCCACGCCCCGACGAGCGATACGAGGCTGGATACCACGAGCCCGACATGACCGGCGGCAGCGCCGATGATCGTAAGCCTTGTCTGCATGAAGCTTTCGAGGGCGACAACGAGGCCGCCCTGGTCGGCCCGATGACACTGGCTGCACGCTATCGAGCAAGGCTGCTAAAGGGACGCTGTCATGCATGTTGGCACCCGACAGCAGGACGGCCAAGGGAACGCCCTTGCGATCCGTCAGCAGGTGGCGCTTGGTGCCCGGTCTGCCCCGGTCCGTCGGGTTGGGGCCGATGGCCGAGCCCTCTTTTTTGCCGGTACGGATGCGCTATCCATACAGGCCCGCTCCCAGTCGAGCTGATCGGCATGGTGAAGATGTTCCAGTAACGTCTGGTGCAGACGCTCCCAGACACCGGCCTCCTGCCAATCGCGCAGGCGGCGCCAACAGGTGACGCCTGAGCCGCAGCCCATCTCCTGCGGCAGCATCTCCCAAGGGATGCCTGAGCGCAGAACAAACAGGATGCCTGTCAGGGCGTCGCGGTTGGAGACGGGCGGCCGCCCACCACGCGGCTTGGGCTTCGGCGGTGGCAGCAGCGGCTCGACAATGGACCAGAGTTCATCGGATACGATCTTTTTAGCCATACCGAAAATCTAGGCATGGCTGAGGTTGCTTTCAAGGTTTTGAAAGGCACTGTAAAAGGCGATGGGAAACACGGCGGTCTCAATGAAGGAGCTGGAGGACGAGAACCGCCGGCTCAAGAAGATGTACGCAGAGGAACGGCAACTGTTGCGTCGTTCGATTTCGCCCAGCAGGCCTCGCGGGTAGGCACCCAGGCGCGCTCAAGGGCAAAACACCGATAGGATTTATCCTTGAGCAATGGCAGAAAGAGCCCGAGAAGTTTATGACGACCCGAACCATTACTTCACGGGACCAAACACGTAGTTACCGATCCGGATGAGGGAAGCCCCCGGCAAACCGCTTCTGGCCGCCCGATATGGGAGCGGGGCTCTTCCTGCGAGAGGCGCTGCCGGCCGGCTAGAAATGAATGCAGTCGACAAGCCATGGGGTACAGCGCCCGCTGCAGCACACTATCAAATGCAGGAAGAGGCTGGCAGTGCACGTGATGCCAAGCGACAGTGCATCATGCGCCAAACGCTTTCTGTTCACACTGCCTATTGTGTGTATTGTCCGTTCCTAAGACATGAAGGAGGTAATAACAAAAGCGCTGCGCTCTCTAATATGGTTTTATATAAAGTTCAGGAAGCTCTTGAGTTGAAAGCTAGCCAGAAATGATATTTTAAAAATATAGATATCAATTTTAGCTGAAAGGAGCTTTTTATAGAAGTTTCTATGTCGCTGCTATTCGTAAATTGATTTTAGAAGTAGTTAGAAATAAGAGATATATTGATCATGTTTTTTGCGATCTCGAATATAACAACGTAGGAGTTTTTATGTCTAAATTAAGAGTCGCCGTCGATGCCGGCGGAACCTTTACCGACGTCTGTATCTATCACGAAGATACTCAGGAATTCCGCGTCACCAAGGTTCCCTCTACGCCAAGCAACCCCAAGCAGGCCGTGATCGATGGGATACGGCGTGGCGATATCGATCTATCGGACGTGGACCTGTTCTTCCATGGCACCACCGTTGCCACTAATGCGCTGATTACCCGCCGCTTCCCCAGGGCAGCACTGGTCACCACCAAGGGCTTTCGCGATGTGATCGAGATTCGCGACGGCACCAAGGACAACCTCTGGGATGCCTACGAGGACGTGAGTGGACCCTACATTCGCCGTCGCGATCGTTTCGAGGTAACCGAGCGCGTCGACTACGCCGGTGAGGTGGTGACTCCGCTGGATGAAGAAGAGGCCCGCATCCTGGCTCGCAAGCTCAAGCGGCGTGGCGCCACCACGGTGGCGGTGTGCTTTATCAACTCCTATGCCAACGCCCAGAACGAGAGGCGCATGAGAGAGATCCTCGAGGAGGAAGTTCCCGAGGCCAGCGTCTCCACGTCATCGGATATCCTGCCCGAGATATTCGAACATGACCGCTTCAATACCGCAGTGGCGAATACGGTGCTGGGTCCACTGGTGTCGGACTACGTCAAGCAGCTCGATGATGAGTTGAGTGCGGGTGGCTACGACAACGACCTGCTGCTGCTGCACTCTGGTGGTGGCTCGATGACCCCGGCCATGGCGAAGCACTTCCCGGTCCGTCTGGCAGCATCCGGTATCGCCGCGGGCGCGATCGCCGCCAAGCATATCGCCGAGCAGTGCGGTTATCAGAATGCTGTCGGGCTTGATATGGGGGGCACTTCCACAGATATCTCGCTGATCCATGACGGTGAGTTGCGCGTGACCAAGCAATGGGGAGTGGAGTATGGCCACCCCATCGTGTTCCCGAGCATCGAGGTGCTAACCGTCGGTGCCGGAGGCGGCTCCTTGGCACATATTGATATCGCCGGTGCCCTGCGCAATGGCCCTCAGTCCGCGGGTGCCGACCCCGGCCCGGCCTGCTACGAGCGCGGCGGCTCGGAGCCTACCAATACGGATGCTAACCTGGCGCTGAACCGTCTGGGCACCGTCCTTGCGGGCGGCGCACTCGAACTGAACCGGGAAAAGGCGATCCAGGTCATCGAAGAGCGTATCGGCCAGCCGCTATCGCTGGATACGGCAGAGGCGGCACAGGCGATCATCAAGGTGGCGAATGCCAACATGGCCGATGCGGTGCGGCTGGTGTCGATCCGCCGTGGCTTGGACCCGCGGGATTTCGCCCTGATCGCCTTTGGCGGTGCCGGCGCCCTGCACGGTGCGGAGGTGGCCAAGGAGCTGGGTATCCCGGCGGTGATTGTGCCCCCCAACCCCGGGGTGACCTCGGCGATGGGGTGTCTGCTGGTTGATATCCAGCACGACCTCTCGATGATGTACACCGCGGCGGCGGATAGTGCCGATCTGGAAGATCTCAATCGCCATTTCCGGTCACTGGAAGATGAAGCGGTGGACCGGCTGCGCCACGAGGGCGTCGCTGATGCCGATGTGGTCCTGCAGCGTGGCATCTCCATGCGTTATCAGGGGCAGTGGCGCTCTCTGCAGGTGGCGATGGGCAGTAGCGATGCGTCACTCGAGGGTACTATCGAGATGTTCCACCAGGAGCATGAGCGGCAGTTTTCCTTCCGCCAGAATGCGCTCCCCGTCGAGATCTACCAGCTTCACCTGCGTGCCGTGGGCAAGACGCCCAAGCCGGAATTTCCGCGCAGCGAGCGGCAGCCTGGTGCTCAGGCAGAGCCTCATGCGCATCGTGAGGTCTACTTCGAGGGGCAGTGGCACCAGACGCCGGTCTACGACCGGACAACCCTGCCGGTAGGGTTCGAGTTTTCCGGTCCAGCGATCATCGACCAGCTGGACTCCACCACCGTGGTACCGCCCGATACGGTGGCGTCGATCGATGAGTGGAAGAATATTCGCATTCAACTGATTCAGCCGGAAGAGGAGGCATGATCATGGCACATACCAATAAGGATAACGCTCTCGATCCGGTCACCTTCGAAGTCCTCAAGAACGCCTTCGCCACCAGCGTCGACCTGATGAGCGAGCAGATTCTGCGCACCTGCTACTCCTTCGTCATCTACTCGCGTGACTTCTCCTCCGCGTTGTGCGATGCCCAGGGCAACACGGTCATGCAGGGCAGCGGCGACATCGCGGTACACGTCGGCACCCTGCACTTTCAGTGTAAGGCGGTACTCGAGGAGTTTGCAGGCGATATTCACCCCGGTGATGTCTTTGCCATCAACGACCCCTATCGTGGCGGCACGCACCTCAACGACGTCAGCTTCATTCGCCCGATCTTTTCCGAAGGGGAAATCATCGGCTTTGCCCAGAACAAGGGGCACTGGGCGGATATCGGCGGTAGTGTGCCGGGCTCTTTCGACGTCAACGCCAGTACCCACTTCAGCGAGGGGCTTCGCATCACGCCGGTACGCGTCTGGCGGGAAGGCGTCTTCCTGCACGATGTCGCTCAGCTGCTGGTCTCCAACACCCGCGCTCCGGCTCAGGCCCTGGGAGACCTGCAGGCCCAGGCAGAGGCCACGGCGGTCTGTGAGCGTGAGGTTCTCCGCCTGGTCGACAAGTACTCCAAGGCCACCGTGGTGGCTGCCATGCAGGAGACCCAGGACTATGTCGAGCGGGTCGTACTCAAGAGCCTGGCGGGAATGCCCAAGGGCGAGTGGGAGACGGTCGACTATATCGATGCCGACCCTGCGCTGGGCGAGGGGATGGTGCCGATTCGCATTAAGCTGACGCTGGATGGCAGCGGCATTCACTATGACCTGTCGGGGTCGGCGCCTGCGGTTTCCACCTTTCTCAACTCCAGCTATGGCACGACCCACTCCGCCATCTACGCGGGTACTAAGACCTTCTTCCCCGATGTTCCGCTCAACTCCGGTTTCTATCGTGCGGTGACGGCCAATATCGGTGAAGAAGGCAGCGTGGTGAACGCGGGCTGGCCCCATGCGGTCACC
The DNA here is from genome assembly GCF_049808615.1 of Halomonas sp. GXIMD04776. Taxonomy (NCBI): domain Bacteria; kingdom Pseudomonadati; phylum Pseudomonadota; class Gammaproteobacteria; order Oceanospirillales; family Halomonadaceae; genus Halomonas; species Halomonas sp. GXIMD04776. The sequence continues at coordinate 5,463 of NZ_JBNCAN010000043.1, forward strand.
GGCTTCTGCTCCGGTCCCTACGAGAAGGTCATGAACGGTATCTTCGAGCTGTGGAGCGGGGTCATGCCGGAGCGTGCCATGGCCTGTGCCTTCAACCTGGAGTACCTGTTGATCGGCGGTAATGATGGGCGTACCGGCAGCGGCGACTACTTTATGTGGTACGACTGGATGGCCGGCGGCTGGGGCGGGCGTCAGACCAAGGACGGCTCGTCGGCCACTTCGCCGGTATTCGGCACCGGGCTAGCCGTTCAGCCGGTGGAGGGGCAGGAGAGGCTGAATCCCGTGCTGACAATGTGCCACGAGATCAGCATGGACTCGGCCGGGCCAGGCCGCTTTCGTGGCGGCTGCGGTGTCGAGAAGGGGGGCAAGCTTACTCAGGTCGACAAGACGGTGATGAGTTACTGCTGTGACCGCGGCCGTTCGGTGACCTGGGGGGTGAATGGTGGCCTGCCCTCCGTGCCCCACGGGGTGTGGATCAATAAGGGAATGCCGGATGAGAAGTACTTGGGGGCCACCTTTTCGAACGTGACGGTACGCTCCGGAGATACCTTCACGCGTCCCTCGGCGGGTGGCGGTGGCTTCGGTGACCCGCTGGAGCGCGATGCACAAGCGGTGCTGGAGGATGTGATCGATGGCTATGTATCCGTCGAGCGCGCCGAGTGTGACTATGGCGTGGTGATCCAGGTTAACGATCCTGATATCGATGACTATTCGATCGACGCAGAGCGAACCGTCAGGGCTCGCGAGTGGATCCGGACAAATCGGCGGGAGTGGCTGCAGACACCACCCGAGGACGTTGCCAAGCAGTATCGAGATGGCGAGCTGAATGTCCTGGATGTGATTCGTCGCTACGGCGTGGTGCTGGACTGGGGCACCGGCGAGCTGCTGGAGAAGTCCACTCGACAGTATCGTGACTCGCTGGCCAAGCGCTCATCCAGTTATTGGACGTGATATTGCGATCGCTAACGTGAACGGCGAGACTTCGTAGGATCCTGGCTGGATCAGATCGGGCCGAGCCTCCGGAGTCTCGCCTTCGTTGCGACACGCTCATACATGGCACGTGAACAGACAGAGAGGAATGGCATGAAAACAACGATGACAATGCCAGGAGCCGCTGAGTTGCCAGGAGTTGCCAGGCCGATAAGGGCCGGTGGAGGCACAAGGCCCGACACAAGGCTAATCTCATACTCGCAGGATCGCTGGACTCAGGTCATTTCCGACACTTACTTTCCATTGACGCTCAATTACGGCGGCCACAAGGAAGACGCCTTCCAGGGGACGCTGAGACTCTGGAGGGCAGAGGGAAGTGACTTCTCTCTATCGCGACTCATATCTGACAGGGCTGAATACTCCCGGTCGCGTTCGCAAATTGCTGAGGATAGCCAAGCCTCGTTTCTGGTGACGATACCGTTAAAGGCAAAGGTGTTTTTTTCCCAGCATGGAAGAAGCTTGAATTGCCCCCCGGGCCACTTCATCGTCGAACAGGGCGATGCGCCCTATCAGTTCGGCTATACAACGCCAAACGACATGTGGGTGTTCAAGGTGCCCGAGGGTCCGATGAAGTCCCGCATTCGGCGTCCGGAACGCTATTCGCAGCACTGCTTATCCGCCCAGGAGGGCATCGGCTGTGCCTTCGTCGAATTCCTGAAGATCTGCTCGCAGCATGTAAATGATTGCAGCGTGGAGGATCAGAGTCGCTTGTTCGAGCAGGCCCTGAGCATGCTGTCGATGGTGCTAGAGCAGGACGAGCGTGTGCTGAATAGCGAACAGTCACATATGAAGACTGCGCACCTCATGCGAATTGAGCGCTATATCTCGGCCAACCTGGGCGACCCTGATCTGTCGCCCACTCGCATCGCCCATTTCTGCGGTATTTCCCTGCGCTACTTGCACAAGCTATTTTCAGGATCGGGGTATACGGTCGGTGAATGGGTTCGCGCCCAGCGGCTGGAAGCCGCACACCGCGAACTCGAATCGCTACCCGTGGGAATCAATATCGGTGAAGTGGCCTACCGCTGGGGGTTCTCGGAGCAGGCGCAGTTCAGCCGCGCGTTTCGCAGACGGTTCGGTTATTCAGCCAGCGAACTACGGGATCGCCAGACATGAGTGGCAGCAGTGTGACTCGAAGCCGGCAGCTAATCGCTCATCGTTAAAGCTTGGATTCAACCAATAAACGTGTATGGTCTCCTCCCGGATTGCAAGGCCTCAGGCTGAAGAAAGGGACAGATTGGCTTTCATATATCCGGCCTGATGTTGAAGCCTGAGGCTTCTGGCCTTGATGAGACATTCGCGCATACCGTCCTTATCAGCACTTCGGCATTGGCTGCCTCTGCGTTTGCCAAGTTTTCAATATGCCGGTCTTACCTGTATTCATCGTGCCTGTTGCCTACGCAACCTAGGTGACCTTCTCCCCAGAAACCGGTCCATCGGCAATGTGAGATTTCCGCTACGTTTACTCTGATAGCAGGAGATCTCGCGATGAAGCGTAATCGCCATACCGAAGAGCAGATCATCAGTATTCTCAAGGCCAACGAGCGCGGCGTCTCAATCGCCGAGCTGGCCCGCCAAAACGGCGTGACCGAGCAGACCCTTTACCGCTGGAAGGCCAAGTACAGCGGCATGGAGGTTTCGGAGGCCAAGCGCCTCCGCGAGTTGGAAGCCGAGAACGCCCGGCTCAAGAAGCTGTTGGCGGAAAGCGCCCTCGTCAATGCCGCGCTCAAGGAGATCGTCTCGGGAAAGTGGTGACGCCCGAAGCGAAGCGGCGGGCGGTACAGCCTCTGGTGACGGGCGGCTGGCTCAGCCAGCGAGGCGCCTGCAAGCCTTGGCGACGAGCTATCCCCGCTATGGCTACTTACTGCTGCATGCACTGTTGCGTCAGGAGGGTCTGGTGATCAATCGCAAGCGTACCTACCGGCTGTACTGCGAGCATGGCCTCCAGGTCCGGACCCGACGGCGCAAGCGACTGATCCGGCCGAGGACACCGATGCCACTGCCGGACCGCCCCAACCAGCGCTGGTCAATGGTCTTCGTGTCGGATCAGTTGGCCTCGGGGCGTCGGTTTCGCGTGCTGAACATCGTGGACGACTTCAACCGAGAGTGTGTCGGGCAACTGGCAGATACGTTCATTTCCGGGCGTCGCTTGGCCCGATTCCTGGACGAGATTGCTCAGCAGCGCTCTCTATCAGCCTCGATTGTTTGCGATAACGGGCCGGAGCTGACCAGCAAGGCAATGTTCTTCTGGGCGCGCGAGCGGAAGGTGACGCTGGCCTTCATCCAGCCGGGCAAGCCGACGCAGAATGCGTTCATAGAAAGCCTCAACGGCAAGTTCCGGGACGGCTGCCTCAACCAACACTGGTTCCTGAGCCTGGCGGATGCACGGCACGAAATCACGCAATGGAGGACCCACTACAACCATGTCACATTGTGAGCGGACCTAAACCGGGGGGAAGGTCAAAGAGCTGAACAGATAAGGCAAAAGCTGGTAGCGAACGCACATTTAGGGGTATGTGGCATTCCCGATCAGCGCATGGGTAATCATAGGAGATTTCAGACAGAGCAAAGAGGTTACATTATCCTCTAGTTGTAGGGTCCCGGATGATCGAATCGCCTATAGAAGTTATCCTCTGCTAGCCGCCAGGGAGCTTCTTCAGCAATTCATCCGGGAGCAGGTTCATGGACATCAAGCTGCATAAACAAGCGACCACGACACCGAAGGTCCGAGTTATTGGTCGGGTAGACCGGACGATTGCTCGTTCCGGCCCCCCACAGATCCGAGCGTGCGCGATTGACGCACTCGGCTCCTCAACCGTCAGGTTCACACGAAGGACGCTCGGTGCACGATTCTCGCTCGCGGTAACGGGAGTGTCAGCAACAGTTGCCTTGCCTTCTCCCACGGGAACCATCCTCTCTGCGATCGCCTCCTGAGCCACTTGATCCAGGTTGTCTGAACCCTGTATTGGAAGCGTTGCAGAGACTCGATGTTGTGGGTTATCCCGTAGTACGCATAGTGCCCCATAACCTTTCGACAGAGTTGGCGGTGCTGATCACGCAGGGGCAGGTGGCGGTTGGCTCGGCACCACAGCGAAATTCGCTTCAGGCCTCGCTTGAACCGGTCCTTGGCCGTTTTCTGCTTGATGATCCAGCGTCCACGCAGGGACTTCCCCCAGTAATAGGTAAAGCCCAGGAAGTCGAAGGTCTCGGCCCGTAGCTCGCGATGTGGCCGAAACCGTACCAGCCGAGTCTTGGTCGGGTGCAGGGTAAGGCCGAAGCGCGCAAAGCGCTTGGCCAGTACCTCCAGCACCTTGCGGGCATCAGCTTCGTTGCTGAAGGCGAGCACGGCATCATCGGCGAAGCGCACCGAGAATGCTCGTCCGCGCAGGCGTGGTTTGACGTCTTGCTCAAACCACTCATCCAGCACGTAGTGGAGGTAGACATTCGCCAGCAAGGGGGAAATCACACCCCCTTGTGGGCTGCCTATCTCGCCCTTCTGCCATTGCCCGGCGTCCAATACCCCGGCCTTGAGCCACTTGCCGATCAGGCGGAGAATCACGCCGTCCTTCACTCGTTGCTGCAGAAACGCACGCAGGTGCTGGTGGTCGATCGTGTCGAAGAAGGCTTTGATGTCCAGATCAATGACCCAGCCTCCGCCCATCGACATCAGGCCATTCCTCACCGTTCCGATGGCCTGATGCGCCGAGCGCCCCGGCCGGAAACCATACGAGCACTCGTGAAAGTCATGCTCATAGAGCGGCTCCAGCAGGGCCACCACGGCACGTTGCAGGACCTTGTCTTCGAAGGTAGGAATGCCAATCGGCCGTGTGGAGCGCCCGTCTCCCTTGGGAATATTGACGCGCCGCACCGGCGGCGCCCGGTAGCGACCGCTCTTGGCCGCTTCCAGCAGACGCTGGACGTTAGCCTCGAAGTCGCGCGCGAAGTCGTCCGCCGTCTGGCCGTCGATCCCGACGGCGCCGTCACGGCGCGTCATCAGGTAGGCCGTCCTCAGCCACTGGGCGTCGATATGATGCGCCAGTGACGTGAAGGCACGCTGCGGGAAGCGCTCTGCCAGCGCTGCTATCCGCACTTGTTTCGTGGACATGACCTCAGGTTCCTGTGCACCTGTCATGTTGCCCTCGTGCAGTTCTGATGATTGGCCGCCCCTTCCCTCCAGCGGGTCCCGTCGAGTAGGTTCCCCGCCTTCTTCGGTACTATGAGCGACTCCGACTCCCGCCCTTCCATCCGGCTGGCTCCTTATGGTCGCCTGGCCGTACCCCCTGAGTGCCTGTTGTTTGCTTCCGGTACCGTCAGGCACGACAGCACCGGACCGGGAGCTTTCGCCGCAGGCAGCCCCATGCCTGTACCTTTGTCGTTCAGAGGAGAAGGACGGGCCTCCCAGGTTCCTGGGAAACCCCTGTATGGACATGCCCTGCTCTTCGACCCCGGCGGCCCTTCCCTGCCAAGCCATACGGCAGGGTCGTGTTGCCTTCCAGCATTTGAAAACTGTCGGCGACTGCCACTACCACAATTTCGGGGCTCTATCACACGGCCTATCCACTCGCTGTGTACGCTTCGCAGCGGCGGTTACCCGACACCACGCAACACTCGCTGCCGGCTGGTGGCTAGCCTTGGCCGGGTGGGACTTTCACCCACTGGGTTTCACGACATCCTTTCCACCTTCTCGGTTTCCCGGATGTCCAGGCTTTGCCTGGCGCACTCAAATCTGGTGGATGACGGTCAGGCCGCATTCCTGTCTGATTGATCGGTTATCTGCTCTCCGTCCTGGAACTTGACGTTGCTGACGACCAGTTCCAGCTTCTGGAAGTGCTTGATACGTCTCCAGCATTTTTGGGCGCTCTGAAGCAACTTGAATACCATCGACAGGGTCGTCGCCCGAGAGCCGCAGTTCCGGCTCCGCTTGCTGCGCAGACGGACCGTGGCGAAGGATGACTCGATCGGGTTAG
>NZ_JBNCAN010000044.1:0-7377 GCF_049808615.1 Halomonas sp. GXIMD04776
CTTTAGCGGGCCCGAAGGGCGAGTCTCGGGAAGAGACGAGTAGAGTCCCGGAGTGCCGGCCAGCGGACGGCCGCCCCGCTCCTCGTCAGGCCTTTATCCGACCCCCCCAGCCTCGCCGAAGCTGGGGGGGGGTGCGTGCCTTACTTGCTGGGTGAAACAGTGGCAAGCCTACCCTGCTTAACTGTAGGCTTACTCTGAGTGAGTGGAAGGCTCAACAGTGCCCTTGGGCGATCATGGCATCGGCCACTTTTCTAAAGCCAGCAATATTGGCGCCGAGTACCAGGTTATTGGGCTGTTCGAACTCTTCTGCAGTATCGGCACAGCGGCGATGAATATCCGCCATCACGGTACGCAGTTTTTTATCGACCTTGGCAAGCGACCATTGCTGCATGCTGCTGTTCTGCGCCATCTCGAGCTGACTGGTGGCCACACCCCCAGCGTTGGCAGCCTTTCCTGGGCCATAGGCAATCTGGGCTTCCAGCAACCGGCTGACGGCTCCAGCGGTCGATGCCATATTGGAGCCTTCACTCACGCAGTAAATGCCGTTGTTCAGTAATGCTGTCGCGTCTGCTTCGGTGACTTCATTTTGTGTTGCGCAGGGAAAGGCCAGTTCACCCTTGAGCCGCCAAACCGCATGGCCATCCTGGGGGTAATCGTCGATATCGATAAATGTCGCTTGCGGGTGATGTTCGACGTATTCCCGTAGGCTGTTGCGTTTTACTTCCTTGAGCAGCTTGAGTGTATCGAGATCGATCCCCTCGGGGTGATGAATGGTGCCGCTGGAGTCGGAACAGCTTATCGGCAAGGCGCCTAGCTCATGGAGCTTCTCGATCGTGTAGATGGCAACATTGCCTGCACCGGAAACGAGACATGTCTTGCCCTTGATCTCTTCACCCCGTGCCATGAGCATGTCCTGAGCAAAGTAGACGGTGCCATATCCCGTGGCTTCCTTGCGGCCCAGCGAACCGCCCCAATCGAGCCCCTTGCCGGTCAATACACCTTCATACTGACCGGTAAGCCGTTTGTACTGACCGAACATGTAACCGATTTCGCGTCCGCCGACGCCAATATCTCCCGCGGGAACATCGGTGTTAGGACCTATATGACGGTAGAGTTCGCTCATGAAGGCCTGGCAAAAACGCATGATCTCGGTATCCGTTTTGCCTTTAGGGTCGAAGTTCGAACCTCCTTTGCCTCCCCCTATGGGTAGACCGGTCAGTGCGTTTTTAAATATTTGCTCGAAGCCCAGAAATTTGATGATGCTCGCGTTCACACTAGGATGAAAACGCAGTCCACCTTTATAGGGACCCAGTGCGGAATTGAACTGAATGCGATAGCCCTTGTTGACGTGTACCTTACCCGCGTCATCGGTCCAGCAGACTCGAAACATGATCTGGCGTTCGGGCTCGACGATACGCTCGATGATGGCATGATCGTGGTAGTAGGGATTCTGCTCGAGAAAAGGACGCAAGCAATCGAGTACTTCTTCGGCGGCTTGGTAGAATTCCTTTTGAGCGGGGCTGCTCTGGCGAAGTCCAGACAAGGTGTCGTGGATATAGTTCATCGAGCCTATCCTGAGGTGAGGGTGAATAAGGATTTAGATGCACCAATATAATGCATTAGAGGGTATGCACCAAGCGCATACCCCATACTCAAAAATATCCTTGCCGATATTACGGTGTTTGCGAAAGACAAGTGCGATACCTTGAATCGCTCACTGTATCCTGTGTCCGAATATAAACAGGTCTGGCCAAAGCGAGCTGCCGTGATCCCTAATCAATTATTGTTATATTGTCGCCCGGGCTTCGAAAGCGATCTGGCCGGCGAAATTTTTGAGAAAGCGGCTTCCCTTGGATATGCCGGCCACTGCATTGTCAACAAGAACGATGGGTATGTACGTTTTGTGCTGATGGGCGACATACCGGGCAATGAGCTTCACCAAGCATTACCGCTTCATTCGCTGGTTTTTGCCCGGCAGTCGTTGGTTGCGCTTGCGCCTCTTGAGGCGTTGAGCAGGGAGGATCGTCTTTCGCCCATCGTCGAACAAGTCGTTGCCAGTGGTTGGAGTTTCGAGACGCTGTGGCAGGAAACACCGGATACCAATGAGGCCAAAGCGCTTGCTGGATTACTGAAAGCGTTGCAGAGACCGCTGGAATCGGTACTGCGCAGGCGCGGTGCGTTACGGCGCAAGGCCGGGGGGCGCCGTCTGCATCTGTTCTGGACTCAAGGTGACCAAGTTCAGCTCGGCATGAGCTTCCCGGGAAATCGAAGTGAATACCCCGGGGGCGTCAAGCGCCTGCGTTTCCCGTACGAGGCGCCAAGCCGTTCCACGCTCAAACTTGAAGAGGCGTGGCATGTCTTCGTGCCACGAGATGAGTGGTCAACGCGGATTTGCCAAGGTATGCAGGCGGCCGATCTGGGCGCTGCGCCGGGAGGCTGGACTTATCAGTTGGTGAGGCAGGGGCTATTCGTCTTTGCCATCGACAACGGTCCTATGGACAAGACATTGATGACCACCGGTCAGGTCGAGCATCTGCGCGAGGACGGTTTTGTCTGGGAACCACCTCAAAAGCTCGAATGGCTGGTGTGTGACATCGTCGACAAGCCCATGCGTGTCATTACCATGGTCGAGCGTTGGCTGGTACGGCGCTGGTGCAAAGAGGCGATCTTCAATCTCAAATTACCGATGAAGCAGCGCTGGGAAGAGGTCCGAAGCTGCCTGGCCCGGCTCGAGAAAAGCCTGACCCAGGCCGGAGTTGCCAGCGAGACGCAATGTAAACAGTTGTATCACGACCGCGAGGAGGTCACCGTGCATGTGCGATTACGGGATTGATCATGCCTGGCCGTGCTTCAGGGGTGTTCGTAGGCCGTCACGCGCTCCTCTTCGGTAAGCAGAGGGAGAAGGCGTTGCATGACATGTTCCCGGGCACTGCTGCGCTGCCACTCTTTCCAGGCGCGTAAATCCCGCCATAGCGTGATCAGCAAACGATGCTCGTGGCGTTGATACTCCTGCAGGCTTTCCCCGGCGATAAAGCCAGGTGCGCCCATGGCCGCGCGTACGACCTCCCTTGCAGCCTGCTCGTATTCTTCTTCGAGCCCATGCATGATATGGCGCTCGATGATGATCTTTATCATGCCATTCATCCATCTATCTATTCATTCATGGAGTTGAACGATGGACAACCTACCCCATTTCGATGCCGAACTGGATACATCAGGTCTGTATTGCCCTGAGCCTATCATGATGATGCATAACCAGGTTCGTGACATGCAGAAGGGGAGCGTACTCAAAGTGATCGCCACCGATCCTGCCACTACCCGGGATATACCCAAATTCTGCAGTTTTCTCGGGCACGAATTGCTGATTCACCATGAAAGTGACGACCACTATCTCTATTTCATCCGACTCCATTAGCGCCATATCATTCGTCGGTGGCCACCATGCATGCCAGCGCTTCGAGCGTAGCGGGATCCTCCTGGCGAATGCGGTTGGCGATGGCGCGTTGAAAGAAATAAACCGTCGAGTGGCGGCTATGCCCAGGATAGAGACAATCATCACCCGCCAGCACGGGGAGCGAGTCAACGCGGGTCTCATCCACCAAAAGTGCTTCCACATTACCGCTACTGTAAAGACGCCAACCGAACACCTGCTTGAGTTGCCAGGGGCCGTCATCATCGTTCAGGCACAAGGCATGGGTGCCAAGCGTATCGGGAAGTTGTTGTAGCAGAGTGGCTTCGCTGGTTTCTTCGTAGTCGAAATAGGCAGCGGCGTGCTCGAGTTCATATATCTTGTGCTCAGGCGCGCTGTAGAAGACTTCATCGGTTTCAGGATCGCGATAGCCGACGAAACAACCTTGTTCATGGTCGTCCAGATCATGACATGTCGTCAGCGCTTCCATCCACGGCACCAGGCCGACGACGTCTCCACCCTCTCGCAATCCCCAGGCCAGAAGTGGCATGCCATACACCGTTTTTGGGTCAGACGCCAGGCAATAGAGCATTTCCAACCCATCCAGTTCTGGGGCTAGGCGTACCAGGCGACGCTTGGCCTTTAGCCGGTTGCGTATGACGTCCAGATCGATGACCTGAGCGGTGCGGGGGGACTGTGGGATTCCCATGACAACCCTCCTGAGCGGCGTTGATTCGGCTTTGGCCTCGCTTTACTAACTATTAGCACAGCTCGATACGCAAAGTTAAGCCCCGGATTCATTCTTGGCCTTGGGCATCAGGTCACAACTGCGCCATATATCTTGCCAAAGCGTCACATGCCGTTGAAGCGTCTCATTAAATTGTTGCCAGGGTGACTTGGGATCGGTAAGCGATAGCCAGGCTTGTCGATAACGATCGACCGCCGGCATCGATACTGAATGAGCCTCCAGTAGGTTATTGACGGCGCCGAGCCACCGTCTGGACGCACGAGACAATGTCGCCAGGTAAGGCTGTACCTCGGTGATGAACGTGGCGATGAAGAGATCGTACAGGCGATCCGCATTGGGATTGCTATGACCCTTGTAACAGATTGGTCGATCAGCCACTCGCGCCTCGAGGGTGTTCGTCATCTCCGACAGGCGCTGACTGGCCAGCATCAAGGCACGCAGCACCTCAGCAGTAAGCGGTTCGCTCTGCAGGGTATATAAATGTGATTCCAGTACGCTCGATTGCGCTGACCAGGCGGGATTGAACTGATTGAGCGTCGCATGGCGCAGGTAGTCGACAGCGGCGAGCGACTCCGTCAAGGGTATCGCCGCTTCGGGTGCCAGAGCGGTGCTGGCCCGTGAGAAGCTGGCGACCCATTCGCTGGAACCGAACAGGGCATTCCAGCTAGCCAACGGCAATTGCGCCGTCTTGGTCCTGGTCAACCCGAGCAGCCGCTGACGATCGTCTTCATCAAGCCGTGTCACGGCATCGGTGTTCCAGCAGCCACGCAAGAGCCGCCACAGTTCGAGTTCGTACAGCCAGCGTTGGCTGGGAGGCGCGACCTTGCCCAGTTGATTGTTACGCCGGGCGACAAGCGACGTGATGCCGCATTCACGCAGGGCGTAAACGTCCAGCATGCCCTGGCGTGTCTCGGGAATATCGAACAGGCGCTCGTCCCGCGAGGGGAAGGCCGCGATATTGTCTGGCGGTCGAGGTGTGGGCGCATCAACCTCCAGGACATTGCTGATGCGCTGCTGATAATCGACAAATAGCGCATCGGCGCCGGAGCGACGTTCGCAGCCGGTCGCCATGATCATCAATATCAACGCGCCGAGAAGGCGTTGTTCAACTCTGGGGAACTTGCCGCGTACCATCGGCAACACTCCTGCTGATTCGCTTCAGACGCCAGCCCAGCAACAGTGCCGATACTGTCAGGCCAGCGATCAATCCTATCCAGTAACCATACACTCCCAGGGCATCTGTCACCCCCGAGATACCGATGCTCCCCAGTAGATGACCGCTGCCTAGCCCTATCAGCCAGTAGGAGAGGAGGGTAATCGCCATGATGATCCGGGTGTCCTTGTAGCCCCTCAACGCCCCCGCCATGTTGACCTGCAAAGAATCCGATACCTGATAGATCATGGCCAGCGATATCAACGACAGCGCCAGTGCCTGCACCTGTTGGTTGGAGGTGTAAAGCGCCACCACGGGGCCTGCAGTCAGCCACAGAATGACATTGTTGAGCAAGGCAATCAGTAGGCATACGAACAGGCCGTTCCAAGCGACGAAACGAGTCAATTCAGGGCGCCCAGCGCCCAGTGTGTTGCCAACTCTAACGGTGAGTGCCATGGCCAGGGACAAGGGCAGCATGAACAAGATCGAGGTGAAGTTGAGTGCTACCTGGTGGGCCGCCACGGTGATTTCACCAAGACTCGCCACGAGCAGTGCGATCAGGGTAAACAGGGTCACCTCGACGAAGATGGCCACGCCAATCGGCAAGCCGATATGCAGCAGTTCCATCATCATTGACCATTGCGGCCGAGTCAGCGTTTGCCATAGCACCACGGGGCCATAGGCTCGGCTACGTTTCGTATAGAGCAGCATGGCCAGGCACATGGCCCACATGGATAGCGCCGTGGCAATGCCGCAGCCAACCGCACCCAGGGCGGGCAGCGCTCTTAGTCCAGCAGGGACGATCTCGCCAAACAACGCCACCAGGCCGTCACCGCCATAGATCAGCAGGTAGTTGCTGGGGACGTTGATACCCAGCCCGATCAAGCTGATCCATAAGGTGGGGCGGGTATGGTTCATGCCATCGGAGTAGGCGCGCAGTGCTTGATACAGGGCAACGCCGGGCATGCCGAAGGCGACTGCCGCGAGGTAGGCAGTGGACAAATCCATCACTCGTGTCGGTACCGCCATGAGGCGAAAGACCGGTTCAATGGAAAACCATAGTAGCAGACCCGCTACTATACCGAGCGCGATGCTGAGCCAAAGCGCCTGATGCACATAGGGACAAATTCGTTCGCTGCGTTTTCCGCCGAGTAATTGAGCGACGATAGGGGTCAGGCCGATCAAGGTACCGGTTATGAACAGCATCAGCGGCAGCCATAGACTGGAGCCCACCGACACCGCGGCCAGATCGGTAGCGCTGACGCGTCCCGACATGATCACATCGGTCACCCCCATGCCGGACTGGGCTAATTGGGCACCGCAGATGGGCATGGCCAGCTTCAGCAACGCCATGCTTTCTTGGCGGCTGTGCCGCGCCAGCATCGCAAGGGAACGCGCCATGCCGTTGACTCCCGTCGTCTGTCAAAATGACGCTATGTTAGCAATTGCCATGTATTCCCGTCCGGAAATCTGGTTCGTATAATGATTGCATGCACCAATTCTTTGATTTGCACAGCGCAAACGATGTCGTTGCCCTGTTCAATGGGCTTTTCAGCAACACTTATGGAACGCGGCTGATCCAGGGAGGTGATGAGCCGCTCTATCTGCCTGCGGGGCCTGAGAGTGTCTATCATCGCATCATCTTTACCCACGACTTTTTTGCCAGTGCCTTGCACGAGGTGGCTCATTGGTGCATCGCCGGCGCCAAGCGCCGTGAGCTCGAGGACTATGGCTATTGGTACCTGCCGGATGGGCGTGATCGCGACCAGCAAACGATGTTCGAGCAAGTCGAAGTGGCACCGCAGGCCCTCGAGCTGCTTTTCACGCATGCCTGTGGACGACGCTTTGAGGTCAGTATCGACAACTTGATAGGCGAAGGAGGTGATCGCGAGGCCTTTCGTGCTCGCGTGGAGGCACGCGCGCAACGTTACCGTGCCGAAGGGTTACCGCCTAGCCCGGATATTGCACCGGGCTGGTCAGCAGCGCCCAGATTCCGAGGGCGCGGGCCGTTGCCGCGCCCAAGCCTCTAATTTGATGGTTTTTTGATCAGTTCTTTGGTTTCAGAAC
>NZ_JBNCAN010000045.1:0-1746 GCF_049808615.1 Halomonas sp. GXIMD04776
ACCCGAGAGGCATCGGCCGGCTCTTTAACAATTGATCAGGTAATTCATGTGGGCGCTTGTGAGCGATGCGGTGAGCAGTCACCGAAATCGAGGCAAGCGACTCGTCGAGACGTTTGACCTTGAACCAGTTTGGTCCGCTATAAGGACTATCAGACTATCAACTGAAGAGTTTGATCATGGCTCAGATTGAACGCTGGCGGCAGGCTTAACACATGCAAGTCGAGCGGTAACGGGGGAAGCTTGCTTCCTGCCGACGAGCGGCGGACGGGTGAGTAATGCATAGGAATCTACCCAGTAGCGGGGGATAACCTGGGGAAACCCAGGCTAATACCGCATACGCCCTACGGGGGAAAGCGGGGGACCATTTGGCCTCGCACTATTGGATGAGCCTATGTCGGATTAGCTGGTTGGTGAGGTAAGGGCTCACCAAGGCGACGATCCGTAGCTGGTCTGAGAGGATGATCAGCCACATCGGGACTGAGACACGGCCCGAACTCCTACGGGAGGCAGCAGTGGGGAATATTGGACAATGGGCGCAAGCCTGATCCAGCCATGCCGCGTGTGTGAAGAAGGCTTTCGGGTTGTAAAGCACTTTCAGTGGGGAAGAAGGCCTTGGGGTTAATAGCCCCGAGGAAGGACATCACCCACAGAAGAAGCACCGGCTAACTCCGTGCCAGCAGCCGCGGTAATACGGAGGGTGCAAGCGTTAATCGGAATTACTGGGCGTAAAGCGCGCGTAGGTGGTCGTTCACGCCGGGTGTGAAAGCCCTGGGCTCAACCTGGGAATGGCATCCGGAACGGGGCGACTCGAGTGCAGGAGAGGAAGGTAGAATTCCCGGTGTAGCGGTGAAATGCGTAGAGATCGGGAGGAATACCGGTGGCGAAGGCGGCCTTCTGGCCTGACACTGACACTGAGGTGCGAAAGCGTGGGTAGCAAACAGGATTAGATACCCTGGTAGTCCACGCCGTAAACGATGTCGACTAGCCGTTGGGAGCCTTGAGTTCTTAGTGGCGCAGTTAACGCGATAAGTCGACCGCCTGGGGAGTACGGCCGCAAGGTTAAAACTCAAATGAATTGACGGGGGCCCGCACAAGCGGTGGAGCATGTGGTTTAATTCGATGCAACGCGAAGAACCTTACCTACCCTTGACATCCTGCGAACCCGGAAGAGATTCCGGGGTGCCTTCGGGAGCGCAGAGACAGGTGCTGCATGGCTGTCGTCAGCTCGTGTTGTGAAATGTTGGGTTAAGTCCCGTAACGAGCGCAACCCCTATCCTTATTTGCCAGCGATTCGGTCGGGAACTCTAAGGAGACTGCCGGTGACAAACCGGAGGAAGGTGGGGACGACGTCAAGTCATCATGGCCCTTACGGGTAGGGCTACACACGTGCTACAATGGCCGGTACAAAGGGCAGCGACAGCGCGAGCTCAAGCGAATCCCATAAAGCCGGCCTCAGTCCGGATCGGAGTCTGCAACTCGACTCCGTGAAGTCGGAATCGCTAGTAATCGTGAATCAGAATGTCACGGTGAATACGTTCCCGGGCCTTGTACACACCGCCCGTCACACCATGGGAGTGGACTGCACCAGAAGTGGTTAGCCTAACTTCGGAGGGCGATCACCACGGTGTGGTTCATGACTGGGGTGAAGTCGTAACAAGGTAGCCGTAGGGGAACCTGCGGCTGGATCACCTCCTTAATCGACGATCACTGTGTCCTGGCAAGTGCTCACATCAATTACCTGATCAA
>NZ_JBNCAN010000046.1:0-1913 GCF_049808615.1 Halomonas sp. GXIMD04776
GTTCATCGAACAGTGGCTCTTTAACAACATGAATCAAGCTGACAAAGTGTAAGAGATACGACTCAAGCGTATCCGGCAATGTTGAATCGCGACCAGACCCCTTGGGGTTATATGGTCAAGCGATGAAGCGCATACGGTGGATGCCTAGGCAGCCAGAGGCGATGAAGGACGTGGAAGCCTGCGAAAAGGCTCGGCGAGGTGGCAAACGACCTGTGACCCGGGCATGTCCGAATGGGGAAACCCACCTTGTGTAAGCAAGGTATCGCCATGTGAATCCATAGCATGGCGAGGCGAACCGGGGGAACTGAAACATCTAAGTACCCCGAGGAACAGAAATCAACCGAGATTCCCCCAGTAGCGGCGAGCGACCGGGGAGCAGCCCTTAAGTCAGGTAATGGATAGGCGAACCGATTGGGAAGTCGGACCATAGGGGGTGACAGTCCCGTAGCCGAAATCCCTGCCTGGTGAAAACGAGTAGGTCGGGGCACGTGAAACCTTGACTGAAGACGGGGGGACCATCCTCCAAGGCTAAATACTCCTGGCTGACCGATAGTGAACCAGTACCGTGAGGGAAAGGCGAAAAGAACCCCGGCGAGGGGAGTGAAATAGATCCTGAAACCGTATGCGTACAAGCAGTGGGAGCACTCTCGTAGTGTGACCGCGTACCTTTTGTATAATGGGTCAGCGACTTATTTTCAGTGGCGAGCTTAACCGACTAGGGGAGGCGTAGGGAAACCGAGTCTTAACGGGGCGAGAAGTCGCTGGAAATAGACCCGAAACCGGGCGATCTATCCATGGCCAGGGTGAAGGTTGAGTAACATCAACTGGAGGCCCGCACCCAAGTATGTTGAAAAATGCTGGGATGAGCTGTGGATCGGAGTGAAAGGCTAATCAAGCCCGGAGATAGCTGGTTCTCCTCGAAAGCTATTTAGGTAGCGCCTCACGTATCACCGTCGGGGGTAGAGCACTGTTTCGGCTAGGGGCCCATCCCGGGTTACCAACCCGAGGCAAACTCCGAATACCGACGAGTGCAGCGTGGGAGACACACAGCGGGTGCTAACGTCCGTTGTGAAAAGGGCAACAACCCAGACCGTCAGCTAAGGTCCCCAAATGCTGGTTAAGTGGGAAACGATGTGGGAAGGCGAAGACAGCTAGGAGGTTGGCTTAGAAGCAGCCATCCTTGAAAGAAAGCGTAATAGCTCACTAGTCGAGTCGGCCTGCGCGGAAGATGTAACGGGGCTAAACCAGCTACCGAAGCTACGGGTGAGTCTGCGTCTTCGGATGTGGATTTGCGGTAGAGGAGCGTCGTGTACGCCGATGAAGGTTCGTTGAGAAGCGGGCTGGAGGTATCACGAGTGCGAATGCTGACATGAGTAACGACAAGGGATGTGAAAACCATCCCCGCCGGAAGACCAAGGGTTTCTGTTCGACGTCAATCGGAGCAGAGTGAGTCGGCCCCTAAGGCGAGGCCGAAAGGCGTAGTCGATGGGAAACGGGTTAATATTCCCGTACCGGTCATGATTGCGATGGGGGGACGAAGAAGGCTAGGTGAGCCAGGCGTTGGTGGTCCTGGTGAAAGTGCGTAGGCCGAGACGCTAGGCAAATCCGGCGTCTCAAGGCCGAGACACGAGACGAACAGCCCCCGGGCTGGAAGTCACTGATGCCCCGCTTCCAGGAAAAGCCTCTAAGCTTCAGATCATGAACGACCGTACCCCAAACCGACACAGGTGGTCAGGGTGAGAATCCTAAGGCGCTTGAGAGAACTCGGGTGAAGGAACTAGGCAAAATGGTGCCGTAACTTCGGGAGAAGGCACGCCGCGCTAGTGTGAAGGCCCTCGCGGCTGGAGCACGAGGCGGTCGAAGATACCAGGTGGCTGCAACTGTTTATTAAAAACACAGCACTCTGCTAACGC
>NZ_JBNCAN010000047.1:0-1584 GCF_049808615.1 Halomonas sp. GXIMD04776
GTGTAAGCGGACGTATAGGGTGTGACGCCTGCCCGGTGCCGGAAGGTTAAATGATGGTGTTAGGTTCGCCGAAGCACTTGATTGAAGCCCCGGTAAACGGCGGCCGTAACTATAACGGTCCTAAGGTAGCGAAATTCCTTGTCGGGTAAGTTCCGACCTGCACGAATGGCGTAATGATGGCCACGCTGTCTCCACCCGAGACTCAGTGAAATTGAAATCGCCGTGAAGATGCGGTGTACCCGCGGCTAGACGGAAAGACCCCGTGAACCTTTACTATAGCTTCACACTGGACGCTGATGTTGCTTGTGTAGGATAGCTGGGAGGCTTGGAAGCGGTCACGCCAGTGGCCGTGGAGCCGACCTTGAAATACCAGCCTGGCATCATTGGCGTTCTAACTCAGGCCCGTCATCCGGGTCGAGGACCGTGTGTGGTGGGTAGTTTGACTGGGGCGGTCTCCTCCGAAAGAGTAACGGAGGAGCACGAAGGTACCCTCAGCACGGTTGGAAATCGTGCAGTGAGTGCAAGAGCATAAGGGTGCTTGACTGCGAGACGGACAGGTCGAGCAGGTACGAAAGTAGGTTCTAGTGATCCGGTGGTTCTGTATGGAAGGGCCATCGCTCAACGGATAAAAGGTACTCCGGGGATAACAGGCTGATACCGCCCAAGAGTTCACATCGACGGCGGTGTTTGGCACCTCGATGTCGGCTCATCACATCCTGGGGCTGAAGTCGGTCCCAAGGGTATGGCTGTTCGCCATTTAAAGTGGTACGCGAGCTGGGTTTAGAACGTCGTGAGACAGTTCGGTCCCTATCTGCCGTGGGCGTTGGACGTTTGCGAAGGGCTGCTCCTAGTACGAGAGGACCGGAGTGGACGCACCGCTGGTGTTCGGGTTGTGCTGCCAAGCGCATTGCCCGGTAGCTAAGTGCGGACGGGATAACCGCTGAAGGCATCTAAGCGGGAAGCCCCCTTCAAGATGAGACGTCCCTGGGGTGTAAGCCCCCTGAAGGACCCTCGAAGACGACGAGGTTGATAGGCGGGATGTGGACGCACCGCAAGGTGTTGAGCTAACCCGTACTAATGGTCCGTGAGGCTTGACCATATAACACCCAAGGGGTCTGTGGGCATCGCCAGGGGCGGTGCCCCCAAGACAGGCCCCCGCGATGACAGGCCGGATACGCAGTCGTATCCCTTACCGCAGACGGTGTCGGGGTTCTCCCGTCATGACGTCATGAGTCAGCGAGATTCAGGTGGTAGCGTTGTAAAAAGTTATCGCCTGACGACCATAGCGAGCGGGTCCCACCTGACCCCATGCCGCACTCAGCAGTGAAACCGCTCAGCGCCGATGGTAGTGTGGGGTCTCCCCATGCGAGAGTAGGTCATCGTCAGGCATCTATCCAGAAACCCCGGCCAGCAGTGGTCGGGGTTTCGTCGTTCTGGGGGTCCCATGAGCTCGTTTGTCGGGAACCGACGGGAACCGCTTTAGCGGGCCCGAAGGGCGAGTCTCGGGAAGAGACGAGTAGAGTCCCGGAGTGCCGGCCAGCGGACGGCCGCCCCGCTCCTCGTCAGGCCTTTATCCGACCCCCC
>NZ_JBNCAN010000048.1:0-4847 GCF_049808615.1 Halomonas sp. GXIMD04776
CGGCCTCGCCAGACGCTGGACTGGCGAACCCCACTGGAAGTCTACGCCGAGGTGCTAAAGAAATCCGTCGGCGGACCGAGCACCCTTCAATAGCGTTGCGCTTGGAACTTGAGACCGCCCTGCTCCTGCTAGTACTTATCGCAGCCACATTAATTGGACCTGGAGTCGAGTGGAAATATCTCGCTAATGTTAGCATAATCCAAGGGATTCCCATTTTTAGCTTGGTTCTCTTTAGCTTTATATCGCAATATACTGTTCCTGCGATTGCAAGAGGTTTTGCAGAGAGCGGTAATGTGAGACGTCTACCTAGTTGCATAGTAACAAGTCAAATTATTCTCGGCTTATTATTCATAGCTGTTGTAGCTGTCACCCTTGGCCTCAGCGGGCCTGACGAAGTCACAGAAGTCGCTACGGTAGCCTGGGGGCAGGCGTTAGGTCCGTGGGCTTTTATTGCAGGTAACGTTTTCACCCTGCTTGCCTTTGTTACCTCTTTCTGGGCCATAGGAGAGACAGCTTTGACTAACCTAGTGGATCAATTTAAATTCCCTTCAGAGTGGGATGTTAAATATCGCCTGATCGCAATAACAACAGTTGCTGTTCCCCCTTTTATAGTGGCATATAGCGACTTTATCGGATTTGTAGATGCAATTTCTTTTGCGGGGGCCTTTGCCGGCGTGCTTATGGCCGTGCTCCCCATCCTTATGGTCAACAGAGCACGAAAGCATGGCGACAGGAAACCAGAGTGGACTTGCGGTAACCTTGCACACCCTATGATACAGGGAGTTATCGTTATTATTTTCACCCTGGCTGCCTTGTATACTGTTTACACTCGCATCTGATAGGGCACAAGCTATAACCAGTTGCTCCATCTAGTGATGGAGCAACAACTATCTCTTTAATAGTATTTTTTATTTAGATTATCAGTCAGTTTGGGTGATATGGCAGCTCATATGAAACAATTACGCTTTTTTGCTTGCTCTAATCTAACGCTGATATCCTATCATAGTTGTTTATATTAGCACACTTCGACTAAAACTATATTATATGTACAAATTTATACGGAATACAAAGAAACCGTCACCAGCGATCTAATCAGCCCCCTCGGAACACTATACACCACAACAGATCAAGGGAGTATTTATGACCATGCCTCGGGACCCCATCGCCGGACTAGGCATCGCCGGGTTCGCCAAAGCCCTGCGTCAAGGAAAGGCCACCTCGGAGCAGGCCGTCCTTGACTACTTAGCACGTATCGAGGTTCTAGACCCCCTACTTCAGGCATACGAGCAGGTGGATGCTGAGCGGGCCTTGGCCACGGCACGCGCTATGGATAGCCTACTGACCAATGGGGTCGATCTGGGGCCCCTTATGGGGGTGCCTGTCTCGGTCAAAGATCTCTTTATCATCGACGGTATAATACCCCATGTCGGCTCCAACCTCCCGATTCAGGAAAAACTAGGACGCGAAGAGGGTCCCTTCATCCGCGCATTGAAGATGTCTGGCTGCATAATTTTAGGCACTACTCGGATGGTAGAGTTTGCTCTTGGCATCACCGGAAACTCTACTTCTCGTGGTACACCCTGGAATCCTTGGGATGACCAGCATCACCGTCTACCCGGTGGTTCTAGCTCGGGTGCCGGCGTAGCATTGGCTGCTGGCCTTTGCGCCCTGTCCATCGGATCCGATACAGGCGGCTCCGTTCGTGTGCCAGCCGCCATGTGTGGACTGTTTGGCCTGAAGACTACAGCTGGGCTTTGGCCTAATAACGGCGTCTTTCCTCTCGAGCCTAATACCGACACTATCGGGCTTTTGACTCGCTCAGCATGCGATGCGGCACTGGCCTTCGAGACGTTGAATCGATATATCACAAAAAAAGAATCAACGAGACAACGTCCGGTCACGCTCGACCAGATCACTCTGGGCGTTCCCTCGCGCTACTTCTTGGAGGGGCTATCAAGGGGGGTGCAGATCGCATTTGAACGCGCACTGGCCGAGTTCGAGAGACATGGCGCCAAATTACGAACTGTTGATATTCCTCATTTGGACGGACGCGAACAGTACTTCCCGATCGCCATGCCCGCTCACCTGCTGGCCTGGCTGGGTGAGGATAATTTCTTGGCCAATCGTCAGCAGATTGACCCCATAATTGCGGCACGTATCGCGGTAGGTTTCGATATCAGTGCACATGATTATCTAGCGTCGGCTGAGGCGCGGCGACGGCATGCCAAAGCCGCCAGCCAAGTATTCGATACGGCGGATATCATCGTGAGTCCGACAACGCAGGCTCCCCCCCAACGCGTACAAGAACTTAATAACCCTGACGTTGCCATGCAGGCCGCCATGGGGATGTCTCGCAATACACAGCCCGCCAATTATCTCGACTGGTGTGCCGTCACCCTACCGATGGGTACTGACGCCTCCGGCTTACCGCTAGGTCTACAGTTGAATGCCCCCGGCCATGCTGAAACCAGGGCTCTCTTGATCGCCGCTAGCCTAGAAGCCCTACTTGCCCCCCCTCCACAGCCGAAACTTTTTCAAGGACACTCCCTTCATTGAAATTGAAGAAACGAAGGAGCACGCATCAGATGGTTTGATCGTAACCAATGGGATGGAGTCCTCCCCACCCTACACCGGTGTCGCTGCGCCACACTGGTGGGTGAGAGCATCACTTACCAGCTTGCGGATGAGGAGAACTCCCCATGAACACTAGCCGGGTCGGCGTCGATATCGCAAAGTCCGTTTTTCATGTTCACGCTGTGGATCGCCATGATCAGGTCCAGTGGAGCGGCAAGTACTCCCGTGATAGGTGGCTCGATGCTCTCTACAAACGCGTGCCTGTCGGAGCCGAGGACGCCCTTCTAAGTGTCAAGTGGCGATTTGTGCTTGACGGATCTCACGATGGCGGTTGCGCAGCACATAGTACAGCTCCCGGGCGATATAGCGTTTCAGACAGCGGATAGCTTCCAGTTTGGAGTGTCCTTCCGCCATCCGTCGCGAGACATACGCCTGCGTGATGGCATCCAGGCGTAGTCGCCCGATGGCGATGATATGCAGCGCACTATTGGCGGCCCGATCGCCACCCCGATTGAGCCGGTGCCGCTGCATCTTTCCTGACGAGGCAGGAATCGGGCTGACACCGCATAGCGCCGCAAAGCTGGCTTCTGAGCCGAGGCGGTCCGGGTTGTCGCCCGCCGTGATCAGTAATTGTCCTGCCGACTCGTAGCCTACCGCAGTCCGCGACACCAATTCGGGTGCCAGTTCATCGACGATGGCCTTGATCATGATATCCAGATCGGCGATCTCGTCATGCAGCTCCAGGTAGCGGCGAGCGAGGGACTTCAGGGCGATACGATAGGCCATCGTAATATCTCGGTACCCGCTCAGGTCGGGTCGCCATGCTGCCAGCGTCCGGATCAACTGCATCCGCGTCATTTTTCTCAGTAGGTCGCGCAGTTCCTCTGGCGCTGAGATCACCTGGGTCTGAATCATCTGGAGCGCCACACGACGAGCCTCGACTGCAGTCTTCCGGCAAACTTTCAGCACGCGCAAGGCCTCGACCATGCCGTCACGTGTCTTCGGCGTGACAGTGCGAATTCCTGCGTAGGCCGCGTGGGCGGCGTTTTCCGCATCGAGGGTGTCATTCTTGCCACGCTTGCGCCGTACGCTCTTATCGGGCGTCGTAACCTCCAGAATGGTGATGTCAGTGTGCTGAAAGTAGCGCAGTAGGCCAGCTCCGTAGGTGCCGGTACATTCGACACCCACCCGGCTGATCTCGCCGAAGGAGCGCATCCAAGTCAGCATCGTTTTGTAGCCATGCCGGGTGGTCGGAAAACCGGCGGAACCAAGAACGCGGTCATGGGCATCCACGACCGCGGCCACATGCAGATCCTTATGGGTATCAACGCCGCCGACAATGCCAGGGCGGTCACTGTGTTGCTGGTTCATGGCGGGTCTCCAGACTATCGGTTCAGGATGGTTTCACCGAGTTCGATAGCCTGGACACGACAGTAACGAGACAGGCTGTCAGGCCCTTCTTGGGTCACATGCTTCGACGAGGCGAAACCTCGCCGTTAGATGTTCCCGGGTAACCGACAGGTCCAGGGAAAGACACTTGGCCATGGTCGATCGGAATGCGGGTCAGGAAACCCGAGAACACTCACGGCACCAGGTCTTCAGGATAGATCGATCACTGTGAGTGTTAGATCAACCCAGGAACACCTGGCACTTTGTAGTCTTACTATCGGAATGGAAGCCTGCGCTGCGTCTCACCACTGGGCGCGTGCGCAGCAGACGCGCGGCTATCAGGTCAAGCTGATTGCGGCCCAGTTCGTCAAGCCCTACGTCAAGAGCAACAGGAACGACCGTGTCGATGCCGAAGCCATGAGCCGGCCCAGCATGCGCTTCGTTGCAGTCAAGGCCGTCGACCAGCACGATGTCCAGGCGGGACATCGGATTCGTGAAGAGCTGGTCCGTCAGCGGACAGCCAAGGCCAACCAGATCCGCGGCCTGGTCGGCGAGTACGGGCTGGCGGCGCCAGTCGGTATTGGTCAGCTCCGGACTGCACTGCCTCGCTGGTTGGAAGGTGCCGATAATGGCCTGACGGATGCCTTCCGTGTGCTGCTGGCTGGCCTTGCGGAGGATCTGCGTCACTTGAATGGCCGCATTGATGCAATAACGGCGAGCATCGAACAGCAGGTACAGACTGACCCGGTGGCGAAGGAGTTATTGTCAAATCTGGTGGATGACGGTCAGGCCGCATTCCTGTCTGATTGATCGGTTATCTGCTCTCCGTCCTGGAACTTGACGTTGCTGACGACCAGTTCCAGCTTCTGGAAGTGCTTGATACG
>NZ_JBNCAN010000049.1:0-4637 GCF_049808615.1 Halomonas sp. GXIMD04776
ACTATATTGAGGGCTTTTATAACAGCCAACGGCTGCACAGTGGCCTGGGCTATCGGACTCCGTTAGAGTTCGAAGAGATTAGCTGATGGAGCGTGTCCATTTTATTGGGGGAACTCCACGCCTGACGGCGCCGGACACTCGCTTCGCTCGCGCCGTTGTGCGCGACGTTATGCATAGAGGAGAAATGAGGAAGTGAATCAACATCCCGTACAGCTTCAAATCGAAAGGGCAGACAAAGCTATCGTTGCTGAGGATTTCGATGTGCTCATGGATATCTATACCGATGATGCAGTATTAGTTATAGAGCCGGGTCGGAATGCGATGGGAAAAAGTGAAATCCGTAAAGCTTTTGAAGCTATAGCTGTGTATTTCAAAAACGGGTTGCAAGTTGAGCAAAACGGTATGGAGATACTAGAGTCAGGAGATACAGCTTTGGTGCTAGCAAACACTGTAATATCTGGCCCTGGTTTTCCGGCCACCGAACGTAAGGCTACATACGTATTCAATAAATCACCCAGTGGCACCTGGCTATGTTCTATCGACAATTCATACGGACATGAAATTATTAGTAAAAATGCATAACAATCGGCTGCACAGGATTCGCTCCCTTCGGTCGCTCTCCCGTGAGCCGTGGCGTTAAAAAGGAGAAAGCATGAGTCTTCTGAGGAAATTTGAAGAGGATGCAAGGATTGAAAAAACCGACGGCTCGGTAATAGGCCCATATAAGGCATCCTTTCCTGGCGGGACCATATTTTTACTCGATGAGACAGCTGACGTAGAAGAAGGCGACGTCATACTACGTAAGCTACCGAGCGGCAAAGATGAGCGTAGCATCATTACTGAAGCTACCTTCTATAAGCAGGGTGTGTCTGGAATGGGTGCCCACTACCAGATCAAATACCGCAAAGGTGGGCAAGCTGATATGAAAAAACCAAATCAGACTATTAATATTCACGGAGCTCAGTCAGTTCAAGTTGGCGACTATAACACCCAAAATATAATCAATTCTTTTGAAGCCTTGGTAAAAAAGATCGAGTCGTCCGAGGTTCCGCCCGAGCAGAAGGAAGAGGCTAAAGGCATTCTTCGCAAGCTCTTAGAACATCCTGCAGTAGTGTCTGTTATCGGGGCGGCAGCCGGTGGGATTTTTTAACAAGTCGCTTAAGTTCGTTCCGGCCGTTGGCCTCCACCGTACGCCCTTGTCAGGGCGCCGCTTAGCTTCGCGTTCGGCGGCAGCTTGCACATGGTCGCCTCTATTTATTCGATTCTACAGGAGTCAGCAGCAATGAGTTCCCTGTTATTACTAGAGCCGTACCGATCGGCGCTTTTCGTCGATGGTCTATCGGCAGGCATGGTGTCGGTAGTTGGTGATGCACAAGCGGAGCAGGAGCCTTCGTATCGAATCGGAAATAGTGTAGATCTACAACAGGCAGTTCGTGAACTAGCTCTGTTTCACGATTCCGTGCAAATTATTCAGCATGAAGAACCTGGGCAGGCGGAAGAGTTGGCGAAGAGAGGCCACTCGGTTTTTAGTGCGCTAGGGCTTCGAGATTCGGGAATCGTCGAATTCGCTCATGTCCCCCCCAACGAAGCGCGAAATTCTAAGCTAGCTTCTGAAGTGCGAAGCGTTCAAGACTTTTGGCGGCTTGAACGAGAGAACTTTGAAATTTGGCGTCCACTAGTCGCCTCCCAAATAGTCGCAAGAGGCAAGCTAGCTCACGTTGGGTTGTTTGATGTCCTAATGTACGATCGTTTAGGTGAACCAAGGCTTAAAGAAGCTGCGATAGCAATGCTCCCGCAACAAGTAAAAGAGCTGGTGCCCTCTCTTTTGGCGCCTTATCAAGGCGTTGGAATCGATTTTGTCGCCATTTCGACGTTGAACGAATTGGTCGATGCCGACAGTGTTGTCGCCGAGACGGGCATTAACGTCGCCATTGATGGATCCTTCGGAGGTACGAGGGAGGGCGTTAACGTGGATGCTACTAGTGAAATCGTAAGCGTCGTCATTGAGATTCTTTTGAACGAAGAGCTTCGATTTCCAGTTCCCGAAAATCTGCGCGAATTGCAACGTCTTCGAGATAGAACGGAAATGCGTTCGTTCCGTTCACTATTTCAGCCGTGGATTGAGGCGCTGAGCGTTGGTAACGCAGACGCTGAGCGGCGACTTAGAGCCGAAGTTCGACGTTCATTACGCAAGTTCAAAAACTGTCCTCGACTCAAAACGGCCGGGTGCTTGGCATCGTATATTGCGATTCCTGTAGGGGCGGTTCCGTTTTTCGGTACTATTCCCAGCGCACTACTTTCATTGACCGGCAACGGGCTAGGGAAGTTGGCGGAGCATTGGAAAAGAGACTCGAAGTGGATTGGCCTTTGCGCTCAAGCGCCGCGCTTTGTCGATTCTTGAGCAGGGGTGATGGGTAACCTGAGTAGATATATAGCCAACTTCTGTAGCCGCCGCCGAACGAGGCGCTGCAGTTGACCACCCAAAGCGCTGCCGCGCTTTGGGTTCCCTCCGCGGCCGTCGGCCGCTCCGGCGGCAACTGAGCTTCGGCGTTAGGCTCGAGGAGAAAAGCTCTACCCATGAGTAAGCGATTGAGAGACCACGTACGAGAGAGTAACCAGATCGAGCTGAAAAAGAATGTGGACAAAATTATCAAAAAGTCCAGATTCATAATCCGCTGGATTGACAAGAATGTTGATAGAACTGAAAAAAAGAGTAGTTCTGGTTAATCTGCTCTCTTCTACATCAGATTACCTTGAGTTGATGAAGTCCTCCTTGGATTTTCACATTTCGGTATTGGCGCTTTGTACACGAAGTATTTACGAAATTAATATTCGGATCAGATCGTTGATCGAGCATCAGGATGAAATGGCTAAATGGCAGTCTGAAGCAGTTACAGATAAGGTCCAAACGTTGGAAGGCATACTGTCGCTTGCTAATGAGTCAGAAAATATTAAAGAGCAGTATACTTTGAAGAGCGAAATAGAGCGCCTTAATAATCTTGTGGAAAAGTACGGTTTCCCAACCGTGAAACAACCTGCCAGCACTGGTAACCTTGCTAACAAGGTTGGGCAAGAAAAAGAGCACAAAGCGCTATTCAAGCTGTATTCTAAATTGATACACCCAAGCTCATATTTAGTAAATGATTATGGTAGTGCGTCCTCTTTGGAAAATCAGAAAATTCTTCAGATTCATGCGCAGCTTTATGCACATGACACGGTAAGCAGGGTTTGTGAAGAGCTAAGCGTTCCTAATGATGTCAGCAAGCCATATGGACAAGCCTAACAAGTAGTTGCAGTACGTTCCGGCCCTGACGGGCCTCCACCGGACCGGTTTTCCGGCGCGGTGCGCCTCCAAACCGGCCGCTGAACATTGGCGTTAATCCTTTTCGGCGCCAACCTTGCAAAACTCCGTCAATGACGTATATTGGTTGTCATGCTTACCATTATCGAAACCCCTACATTTGAAGCGGACGCCAGAAAAATCTGGACTGAGGAAGAGCGAAGCGCTTTCTTTGCTTGGCTGGCAGCCAGTCCAGAAATTGGCGACCCCATCCCAGGTAGCGGAGGGTGTAGAAAGGTTCGTTGGTCGGTAGCGGGTTCAGGGAAGCGTGGTGGGGTGCGAGTTATTTACTTCACCAAGCTGGCAAATGGTGAGATCTGGTTGTTGGTGATCTACAAAAAGGCCGTCAGGGGCAACATACCCGCTCATATCCTGAAGTCGATTCGTGAGGTATTGGAAAATGAGTAACGAGACTCTGAGTGCTGAGGAGCTTGGCAACAAGCTACTCCAGTCCGTCAAAGAAATGAAAGCGGGCAAAGCCGCACGAACCAGTCGTGTAGAACCTAATGAGGTGGCACAAGCACGGGGTAAAACGGGTCTGACCCAGATAGAGTTTGCTGAGGTATTGCATATTTCTGCGCGTACGTTGCAGGAATGGGAGCAAGGTCGACGTAAACCCTCTGGGCCAGCAAAAGCGCTCATCGAGATTGCTTTCCGCCATCCCGAGGTCATCCGGGAAGACCTCGAACTCCGGGGTTAACAAGCGGCTGTTGCCGGACGCGCCTACGCTGCGCTCCGGCACGCCGTAAAGCCGAGCGTTAACTGTTACTGAAAAGGAGTTCACATGAACTATCAGGCGATCAATTTCAAAAACAAGCTTGGTCTCTTCGATGAGCAATGGTCGCCGAAGGTCATCGCCGAAATGAACGACTATCAGTTCAAGGTTGTCAAAATCCAGGGGAAATTCGTTTGGCATGACCACACGGATACAGACGAGACGTTCATCGTGCTTGAGGGTAGTCTGAGAATTGATTTCAGAGATGGGGCTGTGAATCTGTCGGAGGGCGAAATGTACGTTGTCCCGAAAGGTATCGAACACAAGCCTTATGCGGAAAATGAAGCAAAAATTTTGCTTATCGAGCCACGCGGCGTTGTGAATACTGGCGGCGAGGCTGGTAGTAAAACGGCAGAGAACGACGTTTGGATCTGAATCAGTTAACAAGTCAATCAAGTTCGTTCTGGACTTCCCCCGATCTAGTAGACACGCATCGATAACTCCGCAACAGGAGAACACCGATGCCGGAGATGATCACGGGGAAGAAAACTCAGCAGTACAGCACTGAGTTCAAAGTCAAAG
>NZ_JBNCAN010000050.1:0-4365 GCF_049808615.1 Halomonas sp. GXIMD04776
A
The DNA here is from genome assembly GCF_049808615.1 of Halomonas sp. GXIMD04776. NCBI lineage: Bacteria > Pseudomonadati > Pseudomonadota > Gammaproteobacteria > Oceanospirillales > Halomonadaceae > Halomonas > Halomonas sp. GXIMD04776. The sequence goes on from NZ_JBNCAN010000050.1 coordinate 2, forward strand.
AGGCGAAGTCGTAGTGCTCCAGCGTCTTCACCGCCGGGAAGGCGGCCATCTTCAACAGCGTCTGGCGCGAACGCTCGGCCCGGGCATCGGCTTCGGCGCTCAGCAACGTCTCGAGAAAGTCGGCAAAGCTCGCCTCGCCGTTGGCCGCCCGCTGCGCGAGGTGCGACCAATCGCTGCCGATGCGTTCGAGCTTGAGGCCCTGGCACAGCTCGCTGATGCGGTCGTGCTGCAAGTTCATGGGCGGGCCTCCAACAGCTGGTCATACACGGACAAGGGATGCTGCAGGCTCTCATGCGGTAACGCGCGCCCCGGCCGCAACGCCGGTACCGGAACGATGCTGGTGGTCGTCGCCGGCAGCGGTAACAGGACCCCGCGCTCCTCGGCCAGTCGCATCGCCGGCGGCACGCCGGTGGTGCCATGCACCCGCTGATGGGCGATCTCATCGAGCCAGCGGCCGATGTGGGCATTGGCCGTCGGCACGTCCAGGATCAATCCGGCGCTCTTGAGCGTGGCGGCCAACGGCGTGATGAAGCTGCCCTTGAGATAGCCGTTGAAGCGCTCGACCTTGCCCTTGGTCTTGGCCCGGTAGGGGCGACAGACCCGAGGGCGAAAGCCGTACTCCTCGGCCAGCGCCGCCAGGGCCGGATGCCAGCGATGCCGGCCGTCACCGTAGGCGTCGCGCTCGGTAATGATGGTGCCGGCGTTATCGAACAGCGCCTCTTCGGGGACGCCGCCAAAGTAGACAAACGCCTCACGCAGGCCGGTCAGCCATGCCTCGCTGTCCTCGCGTGTCGAGAAGCGCACGAAGGTCGCTCGGCTGTAGCCGAGTGTCGCAACGAAGGCCTTGAGCGGCTCGCGGCCGCGCCGGATCGTGGTGAAGTCGACCTGCAACTGCTTGCCCGGCGGCGTCTCGAAGCGCACGACCGGGTCCTCCGGTCGGCCCTTGAAGGGCGCCAGATAAGCCTTTAGCTGGCTGATGCCGCCGGCGTAGCCTTGCGCCTGAATCTCACGCATCAGCACGGTCGCCGGAATCCAGTGCGGGCGGGCCGCCGCGATACGTCCCTGAAGATAGGGCTTGAAGGCGTCGAGCTTGCCGGGTCGCGGCGCTCGCGCCTTATAGCGTGGCAAGTCCTTCTCGCCCCGCAGGTACTTGCGGACGGTATTGCGCGAGAGCCCCAGCTCCCGGGCGATCGCCTTGATGCCATGCCCCTGACGGGCCAACACTTTGATCTCCACTGACTGCTCCTGGGTCAACATCTCGGCGGCTCAAAAGCCACCATCTTCGCCCAGAGGGGTCAAATTTACCTCGGCGTCAGGGGGTCAGTTTTACATTGGCGATGACAGGAAGGCAGCCGGTTGCCGGCACATCGCACCCTGTGCGGCCAACTGGGCGTGGCACGCGACACTCTGGCACAGGCAATGCGCCACTTGCTTGAGGAGGGCTATATCATCACCGGACAAGGGCAGGGCACCTGGACCCGGCGCCCCGGAACATTGCGTCAGGCATCACTGCCAGGCATGGCGCAGCTCTCCGCTCGCGCGACGGAAATACTTCAGACGCCAAGCGCAAGCGCCATCCAGAGCGGTGCTTTCATGCCCGGTATCCCCGATATCACCCAGTTCCCCATGGCCAAATGGCGAGAGCTGTATGCCAGCGTAACCGTGCCACGCAATGCGCTATTGTTGTCATACTCTGGCGGCGGTTACGGTCCGCTAAAGCGAGCGATACGTGACTTTCTCTGGCGATGGCGACGCCTGACCTGCGATACCGACCAGATCATCATTACCGACGGGACCCACAACGGCATCGAACTGTGTGCTCTGGCACTGACCGATGTGGGAGATCGAATCCTGATGGAATCGCCTTGCTACTGGGGGGCTCGTAACATTTTCACTGCCGTAGGTGCAAAGGTTGAGCTCCTGACCTGGTACCCCGAAACGGGGCATGTGCAGCGAAGTTCTACGCAGCCGGTGCAGCTAGCCTATTTCACCGGATCGCATCACTATCCGCTGAGCATTAAGACGTCACGGGCCCATCGCCAGTCGATGTGTGATGCCATGCAGCCCCGCTACATCCTGGAGGATGACTACGAATTCACCGGAGAGGACAGCGCCCCTCTGATGTTCGATGGCCGCTCCAGCCAGCACTTGCTGGTGGGTTCATTTTCCAAGTTAATGTTTCCAGGCCTGCGGCTCGGCTATCTGGTCGCCCCACATGGCCTGGTTGATGCACTAAACCGGCTGCGTAGCGAAGTATTCCGAGAGGGGCGGCTGCTAGATCAGGCGGCACTTGCCCAATTCCTTGCCGAAGGCGAGCTGGATGCCTGGTACCGGCGCATCCAGCGAGAGTACCTGGCTCGCCAGCAAGTCATGCACGACCAGTTGATTCAGGTCCCGGGTGTTATCGATGTTTCCCCGCCGTGCCACTCGATCAGCCTGTGTGTGCAGTTTTCACCGGAAGTGGATGATCGTCGTATCGCTCGTAATCTTCTGCAATCACACCTTATTACCCGCCCGCTGAGCCTGGTTTGTGCAGAAGATGACCCTCGCAGCGGCCTGATCCTGGGCATTGGCATGCTCTCCGGACGCACCCTGACCTCAGAATCCGTTCGCCTTCGGCACATCCTCACCCGCCTACTCAATTAGTGATTGGTCAAGTTAAAGTTAATGCTGACGCATATAGAGTGATTTTATTTAGTTCTTCGCAGATCAGCGTGAAACAGGCAGGGCCTGCACCTGAAGGCAAGATAGAGAAACGGCGGTAAATCTGATTAAGCTGATATTTGATCTTGCCCATCAGCAGTGGACACCCCGTTAAGACAGTACACTGAGACGAGGTGACCCATGACAAGGCAAGCTCCTTCGATGGAGCTATGGTGATTTCTGGTGTATGAGAGAAGGTAGGAAGGGTGGCGTATCCTGTTGATTGATCACGACCAAGATCTCAATCAACACGAGTGGATACGCCATGACCGATTCTACCCTCCGAGCCTTATCGCAGCCAGAACCCGAGGCCACCTGTCATCGCCAATGTAAAACTGACCCCCTGACGCCGAGGTAAATTTGACCCCTCTGGGCGAAGATGGTGGCTTTTGAGCCGCCGAGATGTTGACCCAGGAGCAGTCAGTGGAGATCAAAGTGTTGGCCCGTCAGGGCCATGGCATCAAGGCGATCGCCCGGGAGCTGGGGCTCTCGCGCAATACCGTCCGCAAGTACCTACGCGGCGAGAAAGACTTGCCACGCTATAAGGCGCGAGTACCGCGACCCGGCAAGCTCGACGCCTTCAAGCCCTATCTTCAGGGACGTATCGCGGCGGCCCGCCCGCACTGGATTCCGGCGACCGTGCTGATGCGTGAGATTCAGGCGCAAGGCTACGCCGGCGGCATCAGCCAGCTAAAGGCTTATCTGGCGCCCTTCAAGGGCCGACCGGAGGACCCGGTCGTGCGCTTCGAGACGCCGCCGGGCAAGCAGTTGCAGGTCGACTTCACCACGATCCGGCGCGGCCGCGAGCCGCTCAAGGCCTTCGTCGCGACACTCGGCTACAGCCGAGCGACCTTCGTGCGCTTCTCGACACGCGAGGCCAGCGAGGCATGGTTGACGGGACTGCGTGAGGCGTTTGCCTACTTTGGTGGTGTCCCCGCAGAGGCGCTGTTTGATAACGCCGGCATCATCATTACCGAACGCGATGCCTGCGGTGATGGCCGGCATCGCTGGCATCCGGCCCTGGCGGCGTTGGCCGAGGAGTACGGCTTTTGCCCTCGGGTCTGTCGCCCCTACCGAGCCAAGACCAAGGGTAAGGTCGAGCGCTTCAACGGCTACCTCAAGGGCAGCTTCATCACATCGCTGGCCGCCACGCTCAAGAGCGCCGGATTGATCCTGGACGTGCCGATGGCTAATGCCCACATCGGCCGCTGGCTCGATGAGATTGCCCATCAGCGGGTGCATGGCACCACTGGCTTGCCGCCAGCGGTGCGACTGGCCGAGGAGCGCGGGGTTCTGCTACCGCTGCCGGCGCCGATCGCCAGCGTCGTTCCGGTACCGGCGTTGCGGCCGGGGCGCGCGTTACCGCATGAGAGCTTGCAGCATCCCTTGTCCGTGTATGACCAGCTGTTGGAGGCCCGCCCATGAAAACTGCAACACGACCGCATCCGCGAGCTGTGCAAGGGCCTCAAGCTCGAACGCATCAGCAGCGATTGGTCGCACCTCGCGCAGCGGGCGGCCAGCGGCGAGGCGAGCTTTGCCGATTTTCTCGAGACGTTGCTGAGCGCCGAAGCCGATGCCCGGGCCGAGCGTTCGCGCCAGACGCTGTTGAAGATGGCCGCCTTCCCGGCGGTGAAGACGCTGGAGCACTACGACTTCGCCTT
>NZ_JBNCAN010000051.1:0-4203 GCF_049808615.1 Halomonas sp. GXIMD04776
GGCGGTGGGCATGGTACATTTTGTCATGGCGGCTGATGCGGTTGATTCTGGTGTAGGAGCTTGAATTATAACCGATTTTCAGCCGCTTTTTTCATGCCCGATGCAATATCCGGGCTAGAGGTGTTTGTGCGCTATTCGAGCTTACACTAAGCTGAGGCGGTGAAGGCGGGAGGCAGTCCCGCTGATACCCGCGCATAAGTTGCCCCATAACAAGAAACGGGTGGTTCAGGTCGTGAATGATTTCTCCATCCCTAAACACGCTTCCAGTCGCCGCCCCGATCAGAGTAACCCCGTTTTACTGGCGCTGTTGGCATTGCTTCTGCTGGCCTGTTTCGCGGCAGGTGCCGTCCACATTTTGGATGTCGCTCGTCGCCCTGGCGATGCGCTGCATCAGAGCGCGGCGATCCTTGGAGCGATATTGCTGCTAGGCCCCCTGGCGTTTTTCCTCGCCAAACGCATGGGGTATGCTCAAAGCCCGCCCTGGTGGTTCGTGGTGCACGTACTGGGGGCGAATCTCGGGGCGCTGGCAATCCTCTTTCATGCTGTCGCCGGCTCGCTTGTCACCCCGGCGAGCATTCCCTTGCTACTGATGCTCCTTCTCTGTATCCAGGGTATTGTGGCTCGGGTGTTTTTGTCGCGCCGCTTGAGCTTTCTGTTCGCCCGCAGCACCCAGAGCTTCAACTTTCAGGAGCCGCTGGGTGTCGATCGGGAGGCGCTGCGGACGGTGATCGAGCGAAAGAAAGCGCTGCTCGAAACGCTCGATCCCACCTCCACGGAGGCGACCTTTTCGCCTCGACTGCGTCACTTTCTTGCCAGTCCCATTCAAGCGCTGCGTTATCAAGGGCTGGCGGAAAAGGAGCTGCGCCTGGTGGGCGCGCGCAGGCGGGCGGGCAGAGTGCTCGCCACCTGGCGGCGGCTGCATCTGCTTGGGGCGGCGCTTTTCTATATCGGCATGCTGGGTCATGTGGTGATCATGCTGTTCTTCGCCGGCTACGCGGCGGGGGAGGGCGAGATTTACTGGTGGCATCTGGCCGCCTGGGGGCGATGATGAGCGAAACGCTGAGCCTATCCATCGATCTGGAGCGCTGCACCGGCTGCAAGAGCTGCGAGGCCGCCTGCAAGCAGGCCAACGGCCTGGGACCTCACAGCTATCGCAATCGCGTCATGTGGTTTTCTGCCCAGAACGGCGAGGCGACGGGTTATACGCCGCCGGCACTGCTGGATTTTCTGACCGTGACTTGCCAGCAGTGCGAGCGACCTGCCTGTCTGCGCGCCTGCCCGGTCAATCCCAAGGCGATCAGCAAGGATCCGGTCACCGGTGTGGTCGCCATCAACGAGGATCGCTGTACCGGTTGTGGTGAATGCGCGATTTCCTGTCCTTACGGCGCCATAGGCTACAATGCCGAAAGCCATCATGCGGTGAAGTGCGATCTGTGTGCTCATCGCCGAGCCGTGGGCGACGACCCCGCCTGTGCTTCGGTGTGTCCGACTCAGGCTATCCGCTTCGGCCGCAAGGAGGATCATCTTGCGGCCGCCGAGGCGGCGGGACGTGAGATGCTGGACATCGACCATTTCCTGCAGAAACCCGCCACGGTGTATCTAAAGCGTCACGCGGACGAGGGTCTGAGCCAGGAGCAGCACCGTCAGCGCCATGGCGCGCAGCGTATACCCGCGTTAATGGTGGACGATCAGGTGCGCGCCAACCTTGATCATTCCGCGCTCAATCTGGCCTACGATGCCACTGCCCGGGAGCGCGTCGCCGATATCGAGACCGTGCGCGTCCCCGGAGGCTGCAACATCTGCTTCAACGGCTGCCCCATCGTCTACGAGCTGCAGGGCGGACGGCTTAGCCACGTTTATGGCAACAAGGAAGACCCTATCTTCGAGGGTCGCCTCTGCCCTAAGTCGCAGATGACGTTGCAGATGTACGAAGGCAGTGAGCGCTTGCTGTATCCGCTCAAGCGAGTGGGCGAGCGCGGCGAGGGCAAGTTCGAACGCGTTACCTGGGAACAAGCCCTGGAGGAGATCGCCGCCAAGCTGACGACGCTGCGAGATGCCCACGGCACGGACAGCCTGGCCATACAGTCCGGCTCGCGCACCGGTACCCTGACGATTCTTGGCTGTGTCCCCCTTTTCGCTAACCTTTGGGGTACCGACAACGTCGCCACCACGGAGCCTTTTTGTGATCTGAGCAAGGTGGTCGCCCTGGAGATGACGCAGGGGTCGGTAATGATGGCCAACGTCTACACCCCGGAGGATATCGGTAGCGCTGCGCTCTACGTCTACATCGGTGACAATCAAGCGGAGACACGCCCGGTCAACTTCGGGCTGGTCAACCACTGGCGGTTGAATAACGGTGCGCGGCTGATAGTGGTGGATCCAAGGGCCACCGCCACCGCCGCCAAGGCGGACGACTGGCTCGCCATTCGCCCGGGCACCGACATGGCCCTGGGTCTGGCGATGATCGGTCATATCCTCGAGCACAACCTGCATGACACGGCCTTCTGCGATGCCTGGATCGAGGGCTTCGAGGTTTGGCGGACGTTCATTCGGGAGCAGGGCTATACCCCCGAGTGGGCCGCCCCCATTACCGATCTTCCCGCCTCACGTATCGCCTCCCTGGCAGAAGAGATCGCAAGCGCGGACGGTACGATGCTGATGCTCAGTCGTGGCGTCAATCAACACACCAATGCGGCCCAGACCCACCGGGTCTTCATGTTCCTGGCGGCAATCACCGGTAACTGGGGACGTCGGGGTGGCGGCTATTTCAACGTCTCCTCGGAACCCGACGTGCAGGCGCCGGTCGTGCCAGAGGGGCGTCGTCCGCCGCGCCGCCCGGCGATCGGCAAGAACCCCGCCAGTTGGGCGGATGCCATGCTGGGAAAGGCGGCCTATCCGATTCGCGGCCTCATCACCGGCAACAATCCTTTGGCGCTATGGCCGGATCAGAACAAGATGCGCGAGGCGGTGGCGAATCTCGATCTGCTGGTGCATCTGGAACTCTACCGCAACGCCACCTCGGCGTTCGCGGACTACGTGCTGCCCATGGCCAGCGGTATCGAGAAGGGCGGCACCACGCGCCTGGCCGAGGATCGGCGCATCGTCTGGAACGACAGATTGATCGACCCGCCTGGAGAAGCAAAATCCGATCACTGGTTCTGGATCGAACTGGGCAAGCGTTTCGGCTTCGACGATCTGCTCAAGGAGGAATACAAGGACCCACGCCGTCTCTGGGACGAGGTGCTGTGCAAGGCCTCCCCCACGCTGAAGGGTGCGACCACTCGACGCCTGCTGCAAAAATCCAATCGCAGCCTGCGCGTGCCGCTTGCCGATGAAAACGCGCCAGAAACCGATACGCTGTACCTGGAAGGCACCACCGCCTTCGGTCAAGCGCCGGGCAAGCGCTTTCCCACTTCCTCGGGCAAGCTGGAGTTCTACACTCAGGCCCAGGTCGAACGCTTTGCCAAGGTGGGGCTTTCGCCTCAGCCGTCGTTCTATTCCGAGGCCGCAAGTTCCGTGTCGCTGCCGCATCTGGTGGCAACGGAAGAAAGTATCGTGTCGCCGTTCTTTGGCGTGGCGCATTACGCCACGCCGGGCCGTGTCGTTGCGGCGGGGGAGGGGACTGCACCGCCAGAGGGCTTGGACGTGGAACTGGTCACCGGCCGCCCACCGGCGCCGCATTTTCATTCCTGGACCCACTACTTCTGGCAGGCCCAGGAGATGTGGCCGGAGCTCTACTGTCAGATCCATCCCAAGCTGGCGGATTCGCTGGGTATCCGCGACGGGGACCAGGTGCGGGTTACCACCCGAACGGGGAAGATCGAGGCCCGGGCCTGGTGCTATGCGGGCATTCGCGAACGGGCGATCTTCATCCCCATTGGGTGGGACGAGTGCCAGCCCTTCCATCCTGGGGCTTCCGTCAATCATCTGACTCAGGTAGTCCTGGACCCTATTTCTCAACAAGCCAACCTGAAGTTGACCATGTGTCGGATAGAGAAAATCGATATACCAGATAAAGATCGTATCCATTGACGCATAGCCTGCCTGTATCGTCATCGCCGGGGTTGTCGACAAGTGATCGAGGGGCTAGCCCGGATATTGCACCGGGCTGGTCAGCAGCGCCCAGATTCCGAGGGCGCGGGCCGTTGCCGCGCCCAAGCCTCTAATTTGATGGTTTTTTGATCAGTTCTTTGGTTTCAGAAC
>NZ_JBNCAN010000052.1:0-4164 GCF_049808615.1 Halomonas sp. GXIMD04776
CGCTCAACGAAAGAGATCCACCGTTGTCTCAAGCGCTACATCGTGCGTGAACTCTACCCACTGATCATCAAGGATTTGCAGGCCGCCAGCACTTCGCCTTGACATAGGAGCGTCAATGCCGTCATGGAGCGCTTCTTCGGCTCACTGAAAAGCGAGTGGCTGGCTGACCAGCGATATGGGACCCGCCAAGCAGCACGGCGTGATGTCGTTGAATATATCGAGATGGAGTACAACAGCTGCCGGCTCCACTCGACCCTTGACTACCAGTCACCGAGGGAGATCGAACTGGCTGCTGCGGCTTGAAAATGTGTCCGCCCTCACTTGACCAGAACAGGTTAAGCCGCTCAGAACCGATTTGTTCAGTGGTTCCCTAATCGTTGAATAAGGCCTTTCAGTTCGAAGCGTAGCAGTAAACAGCGGGGTTTTTGTGGTGACTGCTAAATGAACCGTTCAACTAATTGGGGTCAGCTCAGAGGCGGTTTTTTTAGCACGGAAAGGGAGTTTAGACGGGGGGCGACACCGGCGCAGACAGGGGGATCCAGGTATCCACTCCTGAATTACCTGGCGTGCACGAGACGCTACGCGTGTGCGAACCTGCCTAAGACTAACTAACCGCATCCAGGGCCCCGATGCCGAAGTGGTCATCGGAGCCTAGAGTAAACAAGTGGCAACAGCGTCTTACTGACGCAATCCTAACATGGCGCCAGTATTGTCAGCTTGCCACGGCTTCCAGCGAGCGCTCGATGATGGCGAGACCTTCCTCAAGCACGTCTGACGGTGCGGTAATCGGCACTAATACGCGAATAGTGTTGCTGTAGAAGCCGCAGGAGAGCAGGATCAGACCCTGCTCGCGGGCCTTTGAACACAACGCCTGGGCCAAGGGGGCATCGGGCATACCATTGGCATCCAGTAATTCGAAGGCCGCCATGGCTCCGAGGTTTCGGGAATTGGAAACTCCCTCGAAACGTTGTTCCCAGACGGTGAAGCGCTCGGCCAACAAGCGACCCATTTGCGTGCTACGCGCCAGGATGTTTTCCTCTTCGATGGTATCCAGTACGGCTAGCGCCGCGGCGCAAGACAGTGGATTACCGCTATAGGTTCCGCCCAGAGAGCCAGGGCCTGAGGCATCCATGACCTCGGCGGTGCCGACGACCGCTGATAGCGGCATGCCGTTGGCCAGCGACTTGGCCGTGGTCAGCATGTCGGCCTCGATGCCGCTATGCTCAAGCGCGAATAGTTTGCCGGTTCGTGCAAAGCCCGATTGCACCTCATCGATGATGAGCAGGATGCCATGGCTGTCACAAAGTTCACGCAGCGCCTGTAGATAACTTGGTGAGGCGATATAGAAGCCGCCTTCCCCTTGCACGGGCTCGATGACGATCGCCGCAACCCGGTGCGCCGGGATATCGGTCTTGAAGAGTTTCTCCAGCGCGGTGAGGGCCATCTCATCACTGATACCATGCAATGGGTTGGGGTAGGGGGCACGATAGACATCGCCCGGCATGGGGCCGAAGTCATTCTTGTAAGGCAATACTTTGCCGGTCATGGCCAGGGTCAACATGGTGCGGCCGTGGAAGGCACCGTCGAAGGTAATGACACCCGAGCGGCCAGTGGCGGCGCGAGCAATCTTGACGGCATTCTCCAACGCCTCGGCACCGGTATTGACCAGCATCGCCTTGCGTTCGGGGCCCTTGACCGGGGCTTTCTCACATAGCTTTTGGCATAGCTGAATATAGGGCGCATAAGAAATCACCGCCGAGCAGCTATGCATGACTCGCTCTAGCTGGTCCTGTACGGCCTTGACGATTCGAGGATGGCGATGCCCCAGATTGAGCACGCCAATGCCGCCGGCGAAGTCGATCCAGCGTCGGCCATCTTCGTCCCACAACTCGGCGTTCTCGGCACGCGCCACGTACTGCTCGGTGGGTGTGGCAGCGCCGTTGGCCACGAAGCGCTTCTTGAGTTCGTTCAATTCGGCATTGGTGAACGTATCGGTCATGATGACATCCTTGATGATAGACGGGTTTTGACAAGCAGGGTAAGCAGGCGAGGTCAGAGTCCGCCCACACAGACGTACTTGAGTTCGGTGAACTCTTCGAGGCCGTGGTGCGAACCCTCGCGCCCCAGCCCGGACTCCTTGATGCCACCGAAGGGTGCAAGTTCGGTTGAAATCAACCCCTCGTTGATGCCGACCATTCCATACTCCAGCCCTTCCATGACGCGCCAGATCCGACGGTAGTCCCGAGCATAGAAGTAGGCCGCCAGACCGAAGGGAGTGTCATTGGCCATGGCAATCGCCTCGTGCTCTTCCTTAAAACGGAACACTGGCGCCAGAGGACCGAAAGTTTCTTCATTGGCCACGCACATTACACTCGTGGCATTGGCAATCACGGTCGGTGCAAAAAAGCTGTTGCCAAGTTCATGGGGGCGACCACCGCACAACAGACGTGCTCCCTTGTCCATGGCGTCATCCACGTGCCGCTGTAACTTGTCGACAGCGGCCTGGTTAATTAGCGGACCGACCACCGTTCCCGGTTCGCGCCCATCCCCCACCGTCAGCGCCCTGACTCGCTCCGTTAGCGCTTCGACAAAGGCGTCATAAATACCGTCCTGCACCAGAAAACGGTTGGTACAGACGCAGGTCTGGCCGGCATTGCGGTACTTGGAGGCAATGGCACCCGACACGGCAGCGTCCAGGTCGGCGTCATCGAACACGATGAAGGGGGCATTGCCACCCAATTCCATGGAAACTTTCTTGACGGTACTGGCGCACTGAGCCAGAAGCCTCTTGCCCACGGGTGTTGACCCAGTGAAGGACACCTTGCGCACCCTGGGGTCGGTAGTCAGCACCTCCCCGACCGCTGCCGGTGTCGAGGCGGTGACCACGTTGATGACCCCCTCGGGCACACCAGCTTCGCAGGCCAGCCTGGCTAGTGCCAGGGCCGTCAACGGTGTCGCTTCGGCCGGCTTGATGACAACCGTGCAACCGGCGGCAACGGCAGGTGCACACTTGCGGGTGATCATGGCCATGGGAAAGTTCCATGGAGTGATGGCAGCCACCACACCTACCGGCTCGCGCAGCACCAGCAGGCGCTTGTCGGAGGCGTGAGTTGGGGGCGTCTCCCCCGCCATGCGCTTGGCCTCCTCGGCGAAAAACTCGATAAAACTTGCCCCATAGGTCACCTCGCCACGAGCCTCAGCCAGTGGTTTGCCCTGCTCTAGGGTTATGAGCTCGGCCAGCTCCTCGGCGTGCTCATGAATACGTTCAAACCATGCACGCATGATGGCTGCACGCTCCTTGGCTGGCACTGTCCTCCAGCTACCCCACGCTGCATGGGCTGCAGCTACGGCTTCATGGGCATCTTCAGCGCCAAGGTCGGCCACCTGAGCCAACGTCTCGCCAGTTGCCGGGTTGGTCACGGGGAAATGCGATTTACCGGCATGCCAGCGCCCGCCAATAAGCGCAGCAGCAGTGCCGTCGATCAGTAGGGCGTCGATCAGCGTCATGGAGAGTTCCTTGTGTGGTTATCAGCGGGAACGCTATCAGTTCTCAAGACGCCGCCCAATGGACCAATCCCTGGGCGGAATGGACCAATAGACCGTATTGAGGGCATAATTCGGCTCCCTATCAACCGAGAGCGCAAAACTTATGCCCCCAAGCGCCTCCTTGGCCCCCTTGATCGAATATTTCAGTCTTCAACCAGATCGCCTAGGCAAGAGCGTGCGAATCGAGCAGGCATTGAGGCTAGCTATCCTGCATGACTGGCCGGAAGGTGTCAACGCCGACTGAAAAGTGACCCTCTTTGGCTCTGAATCGCCGAAGTAATATTGACCCCCTGGATCCGTCGGTTATTCGGCTGCCGTTGCCGAAGGAGTGGTGCCGGCTCTGCGCTTGTCCTTGAGTCGGTAGCTCTCGCCGGTGATCTGCACGATGTGGGCGTGGTGCAGGAGCCGATCCAGCATCGCGGCCGTCAGCGTCTGGTCGTCGGCAAAGGTCCCGGCCCATTGCGTGAACGGCAGGTTGCTGGTCAGAATCATGCTGCCACGCTCGTAGCGCTTGGCAACGACGTTGAAGAACAGGTTCGCCTCGTCGCGCCCGAAGGGCAGGTAGCCGATCTCATCGATCACCAACAGGCGCGGCCCCATCACCACACGGTTGAAGTA
>NZ_JBNCAN010000053.1:0-3500 GCF_049808615.1 Halomonas sp. GXIMD04776
GTTCTGAAACCAAAGAACTGATCAAAAAACCATCAAATTAGAGGCTTGGGCGCGGCAACGGCCCGCGCCCTCGGAATCTGGGCGCTGCTGACCAGCCCGGTGCAATATCCGGGCTAGCCACCTGGTTAAGGTTACGCCCGATTGCACCCAACTCACGGCATGATTGACGCAACGCATTAATCTCTTCATCAGTAAGGACAGGTTCGCGATGAAGAGCAGCCAGCACGACCGCTGTCGTCCAGCTGGTACGATTTAAGTACCCTTCTTCTTGAGCCATCCCGTCCATTTTTTTGAAATCCCCAGGCGCTAGCCGAATCGTAACCTTTTCAGATTTTGATTCTGCGCTACTGGCAGCAGCATGAGGCGCACAGCCAGACACCTTCCGGATCATCATCCTTAGCATCTTGGATTCACTAACATGACTCGCTCTGCAGAATTGATTCCACGCTGCCTTCTCATCATCAGTCAGTCGAGTTCTAGTCACCTTCATGATCGTCAACCCATACGTAGACACTTCTATAGAACTATGAACCTGCCCGAGCACTTGGTACCAAATGCCAGCACTTTGCGAATCCTGCCCTAGCCCTAAACCCATACATTTTTTTCGTACGTAAGAAAAAATGGCGACTCCTCGGGCGAGGCTAGCAACCACAGGTATACGCGTTAGGCTACGCCATTAGTAATACGCACGGACCCGTGAACACCTTTGGAATATTCAGAAATTTCGTGCGCACGAAAAGCTGCATGTGCTATTGGCTGCGTTGCCGTCCTCGATCCCAAGGGCTTCGCCATTAGTAATACGGACGGACCTGTCTCAAACCTGCTCGTCGCCGGGCTTAGATCGGGAAACTTCGCCCTTACTCAGGGGAGAGGCAGTTGTCTCAACCGTATCTGTCTCTTCACGCTCCCGACGACGCTTGGCCAGCTCTGCTTTTATCCACTGCCCAGACGCACGCATCTCGGCGCGCAGCTCTTCGATCTCCTCGGGTGTCAAACGGCGGTAGCTCACGGAGTCTCCTCCTGTCGTGTAGCACGCCGGAGCCCGGGATATATCGCTGCGCGCCATCGCCATTGGAGCACGCACACGGCGATACCTGTCGCACAGACAAATAGGGTGCGCGCAATATCACCATCGCCAGCAAGGGTGCCACTGACCAAGCCAGGCAGTTCAGGGAGCAACGCCACGGACAGCAGGATATCCACCATCAGAAGTAAGCCCGAGAATCCCAGCTCCACCCCACGCTTTACCCGCGCCCAGCGGACGCGCCAGGCATCTAACCATCTAGTCTTGGCATTCATGGCTTACCCCCAGTGATCGTATTACCAGCGCCAAAGCGCTTCTGATAGGCGTGGTAGGCCTTTTTGGCACCTTGGTAAGGTGCTGTAGCAGCATTACCTGCCAGACGTGCATCACGCTGAACACCACGATACTGGCGCCGGATCGATGAGGGACGCATCGCGGACATAGCGGAGCCCAGAGCGCCCTGAGTTGCCAGTGCCACACCACCACCCAATGCAGAAGCAATGGCCGGAACCTGCTTCAGCACAAGGATGCCAAGGGCGAAAAAAGCAATCAGATAGGCGCTTGTGGTCATACTGGCCATGCTGCTTGCCGACGACACCACGATGTTCATGAACGCCTCGCTGACATCGATGACCATGCGCCCAATGGCTGAGCCCAAAACCAGCAGCATGCCGAAATTAATCACCATGCCCAGCCAGCTCTCGAAAAAACGTTGGGTGCTGTTAAACAGCAGGCCGATGATAAAGAGCGGACCAATCGCCAGCAGCACTGTCGTTGCCACCTTGCTGGCCAGCAGGAGAAACGCCACTACGATGGCAACACCACCACCAAACACCATGATCAGAATTGCCACCAGATACATGCCGAAATCACCACTCATGACTCCCGCTTTATCCCAGGCCTGATCAGCTACGGCGAGAACGCGGGAGAACAGGCTGTCCAAAATGGCCGCTGCGCCTCCATTGGACCCCGTGATGACTGCTGCTAGCTTTTCCGGGCCGTGAGCCAGCACGTCAACCATGACGCTCATATAGGTACCGACCGTCAGCCCCAAAGTCATGATGAAGCCGATGCGAAGGATGCGAAAAACGCCCTCCTGCAAGGGCTCACTGACCTTGCCAAACATCATCAAATAGCCCCAGATGGCGATCCAGACGATCAACATGCTGGTGAACATTGGAGTGATATAAGCGACGAGGTCAGTAGCCGTGTTGACGATGTACTGGTCCAGTGCCTGATCAACGACGGAGAACATGCCTTCAAACAGGTTCATGAGTCCTCCTCGCTTTTGAGGCTAGACAGGTCGAGCTCGAAGGGCTCACCGCTAGACAGTGCCCGCTCCGCCTGGAGTGCATTAATGCAATTCGGCGCCTCCTGGAGTTCGCCAGGGTTGTTGCCACACGTCTCCAGTGTCACCTTGCGCTCGTCGTGATGCGCTTTGTACCAGTCCACGGTCTGCACCGGGCCAGTATTCGGGGTATCATCAAAACACCCCGACTGCGCAACGCTGACCAGAACCACAATGGCAATATTTCGTGCGCACGAATTTTTCCTGATACTCATAAGGCCTCCTTACCAATCAAGCTCGAAAGGTTCCCCTGATGATGCGACGCGCATCTGCTGTACGCGCTGGTTGTGCATGGCTTGGCTAGCCTCGGCCTGCGAACGGAGCATGGACAGCTTTGCCATCTCGTTTTGCAGCATGACTTGCTCGGCGCCGATACGGGCCTGGAGGTCCAGAACGTCTTTCTGGTCAGGGCTGTTGTTGACCTCAGCCACCAAGCCAGTCAGCTCGCTGAAACGCTCCTGCGCCTGTTCCAGGGACTTTTGGGACTGGCCAAGCCAGGTCGCCGTGTTCTGGTTGCCGCTGTCGTACAGGTCCGCCACATCGCCGGTCAGGCCGTGTTCATTCGCCCCACTGATGCCGGCGTCATTCAGCACTTGGTTAGGATCGATGTTCACGGCGGTGTCGTAGGCCGAGTCGATGACATTGCCCAGGCCACGAACGCCGCTCATGCTGTCCAGCTCCTTGTTGGCTGTTTCGAGCTGGCTTTTCAGTTGGTCGATCTGAGCCAACATGTGCTGGACCTGGAGCATCTGCTGAGTCAGATTGGAAACATCAATAACTGGGATCCCACCTGCCATGACGGGCTGTGCTAGGCCAACCGTGGCCGCGATGGCTACACCGGCCATTTTTCGTGCGCACGAAATTTTGATGCTCATGATCTAACCTCCTTTTGAGGCTTCTGACGGTTCGCCTTGGCCTCCAGACGCCGTTTCGTTCTCTGGAGCGTGAGTGCCCGCTTTTCAAAATCCAGGCTTTTCAGATCGATGGATTCCATCACTTCTTTCATCTCCCTGAATCCGTGATGCCGGCGTCGACACTTCCCCTATCACCGCCAGCGAGCATTTTCTGACCGCCGATTCCGTCTCACCCGCTGAACGCATACCGGGGAGGACCAACCATGGCGACGCT
>NZ_JBNCAN010000054.1:0-2829 GCF_049808615.1 Halomonas sp. GXIMD04776
AGGCGGTGGGCATGGTACATTTTGTCATGGCGGCTGATGCGGTTGATTCTGGTGTAGGAGCTTGAATTATAACCGATTTTCAGCCGCTTTTTTCATGCCCGATGCAATATCCGGGCTAGCGTCTAGTGCGATACTGGCTTCGATGGGGGGAGTTGGAAAGTATCGGGGAGTAGGAAATGCTTTTAGTATAGCTAAGAGTGGTGGAAAGCATGCCGGTTTCTTGAAAAATAACCAAGACCGTCCTAATGAAGAGCTGGCTAAAGGCGCTGCCAAGATAGAAAAACAAATAGCCCTGCATCAAGCAAAAATCAAGGATCCTGCTAAGTACGTGGAGGGCTGGTCTAAATTAGATCCTCGTCAGCAGGAAGCTCTTGTAAATAAGAAATGGCCTTCGGACATACGGCGTCAAGAGGAACAGAGAGATATCTTGAAAGGCATATTGTCAGAGAGGAATTAGAGATGTCCGATGAAAGATTTAAGAATTATATTTATGATTTAGGGGTTTTGATAAAAGAGAGTGCTGAACTTGCCAAGGCTGAAAAGGATGCTTCTCAGGAGGCCAATGCCGATACCTATAAACTGGGTTATTTAATGGCCCTTCATGATGTCGTCTCTTTAATGAAAGAGCAGGCCGACGTCTTCGGTATTGAGCAATGCTTAATTGGGTTAGATGATATAGATCCGGAATCAGAGTTGCTCTAGATTTGGATCCATCGCCCAAGGCCAGGACATCTCTGGGCTAGCCTAGATACCGCCATCAACGGCGGCAGCCTGAGCGATAACCTCGATACAAGCCTCGAAGACGCGATTGCGCATACGGCTTCGGCAGCACTGTTCAACGCCGTGGGGGATTTTGCTGCCGATCCCGCCATCGACTGGCCGGACGGCAGTCCGCAGAAGATCGCCCTGCATGCCCTGGCCGGTGGTCTGGTCTCGGAAGCGATGGGCGGCGACTTCCGGGATGGGGCGATGGCGGCGGGCGCCAGCGAGGCGCTGGTGGGCAGGCTGATCGACGACGTCGCAGAGAATCCAGCCCTGACCAACGCCGTGGCCCAACTGGTCGGCCTGACTGCAGCCGGTCTTAGCGGCGGCGACGTACAGCAAGGCGCCTGGGTGGCCAATCAGGCGGATCGCTACAATCGCCAACTGCATCCGCAAGAGCATGCCATGCTCGCCGACGAGGCCGACGCCCTGGAAGAACGGCTTGGTCAGCCACAACTGCAAGGCGTTACCTGGCAAGACATGCTGACCCTGGCGTCGGGTGCATCACTCGACGCCCAAGCGGCTCAGCAATTCAATGAGCTGCTGACCCAACTGGAAGGTACCAACGCCAATAACCCGCTGTATCAGGACTTTCAGCACGACCTGCTACAGGCCAGCCAGAGCATCGCCGCGCTGGCCGAGCAGAACACGGCGTTGACCTGGCAGGATGGCGAGTCGATCACGGCCTATGGTGATCCGGTCATCGCCTTCCAGGTCACGCCTCGGCAGTATCAGGATGCCGACCTGTTCGGCTCGTTGTCCTCGAACGGGTTGCTTGATGGCGCGAATACCGCCTGGCGCCAATTCGGCGTGGGACAAAGCACGGATTACCAAGAAGACATTGCCGGCTTCGCGTCATCGGCGCCGCAGCATGCTACGCTGAACGAACGCCTGGGCTGGCTGGTCTCGGATGGCATCCAGCCGGACACGACGGATGTCGATATCGCCCTGACCCTGGCTGGCGGTGCGGGGGCAAGGAAGGCGATTGAGTGGCTCCGCTCGCGGGTGATGAGTGGAGAATTTACAAAAGGCGCAGCTAGAGTACCTGGGCGAGTTCAATCTAGAATTAATCTTTCAAATGACGGCATAAAACATACGTTAGGTCTCCATCTTAATCCTACGAAGGCTGGTAATAAGAGCCAATTCACTTTGCCAGAATCAGAGTTACGCTCATTGCTTGGTGCTAAGAGTACTGTACAGGCACCAGCTCAGGCGTTAGAGACAGGTAACTTTGCGCGCACAGTTACTACAAATAGGACTGTGGGTAACTTGGCTGAAAAAATGGGCGGCGGTTCGACCAATACGTTTACGGTAATAACCGATAAGTTTGGTAATTTACAAACAGCGTTTCCAGGAGGGCTTTAAGCAATGGGATCGAAAAAAGTAGACTCGGTGAAAGAAGAGCTGATTGAGCTAAACGAAAAGCTTCACAAAAAGTTGTTGGTTAATGAAAATTTCTATAAGCAGTTAATGCAAAAAGGATTTGCCTATCATCAGTGTTTGTTGGTTTCACTGTTCCCCGACAGTAGCAACACTTACTGCGGGAAGCTTATTCGACAGGACGGCAGTGTGTTCGAGTTTGATATTGATTTAGATTCGGCTGAATACTCATCCTGGGAAGATGTGACAGGCAGTTTTCGAGAGCTATACGAAAGAAACAAGGTGGGAAAGCCGTGGTTAAAAGATGTGGTTGCTTATGATTTGTTTTATGAGTTGAAGCATTAAGTGTCGGGGTCCGCATGATTAGTTACGCGGGCCCCGACAGCAAGGTGACACATAAATGAGTAAGTTTTCTTTCTATCAGCAAGTTAAGGTTGTTGAGGGTTATAGGCTTGCTCCATATTTTGGAAGTGTGGGAGCTGTTCTTGGTATCGGTGAAGAAGATGGGGAGTTCAGCTATGCTGTGACTTTATCTGAACACGACATAACAATTTCATGCTGGGAGCATGTGGACTTCCCCCGATCTAGTAGACACGCATCGATAACTCCGCAACAGGAGAACACCGATGCCGGAGATGATCACGGGGAAGAAAACTCAGCAGTACAGCACTGAGTTCAAAGTCAAAG
>NZ_JBNCAN010000055.1:0-2372 GCF_049808615.1 Halomonas sp. GXIMD04776
TATAATACGAGGATCGTGACATGTATGCCGTTGAATTCGATACCAATATCACCAGCCGATATCTGAAGCTCGAAAATTAAGATAAGCTAATAAATAAGCATGCGAAAGTGATCATTCTAGTAGAGGAAGAAGTAAAAGCCGAACAAAATGGATATTTGCAAAAAATAAAAGGAGAAACTTCCTACCGTCTCATCAAGCGTCGATATAAATAAGATAGCCGACGAGACGAATAATAATATTTTTTGATGCCGATGTCTTGGTCTATTTTCCATCAATCAGGATTTTGAAAAGCAGAAAATAGCTGATGAGCGACTTCAACTGGCTCGAAGGCCTTCAGGTAGACGCATTCGTACTTCACGCTACGCCATAGTCGTTCGACGAAGATATTGTCCTGGTAGCAGCCCTTGCCGTCCATGCTGACCCGGACATGATGGGCTTTTAGCACCTCGGTGAATGCCTGGCTGGTGAATTGACAGCCTTGATCGCTATTGAATATCGCCGGTGCCCCATAACGCGCCAATGCCTCCTCCAGAGCATCAATGCGGAAGTCCGTCTCCAGGGTGTTCGATACCCGCCAGGCCAGTACACGACGGCTGTACTAGTTTATGATCGCCACCAGGTACATCGATTCTCGTGTCGGGATAATCAGAGCTTAACGCCTGGTCCGAAATCTGGGGACCACCTCACGCGCTCGTGGGTACCGCAACGAGAACTATTTCATCACCATGATTTATCTGATTGGCAGCCCGGTCGGGAGCATGCTGGATCAGGCCAAATCCGCGTGAAACGTCGAAGAGCCATTTATATGCTTCCCTATATTTTCATTTTTTTTGTAATATCGTTTTTTTCTTTTTTAGATATGACTCGCTGTCCAAAGACGGTGCGTATTTTATTTTTTATTTTTTGCACGCTTATTCTTGTTTTTTTTGCAGGCTTCCGCGAGGCAGGTGTAGGGGCAGATGATGTTAATTATGTAAGTAAATTTTACGAAATACCCAATATATTTAAATGGATGTCAGGGTTTTACAATTATTCTTATTCGAATGAGAAAATGGAGCTTGGATATATTGCTTTAAACTCTTTTGTAAAAGTTTTTTCCAGTAATTATACAATATTATTCTTATCTGTATCTCTAATCAGTGTAGGGATGGCGGCTTATAATTATTATAAGTATTCTAGATATGCCTTTTTGACTTTATTATTATTTTTTGTACACACGTATCTTTATAGGGATATGAATCAGATAAGAGCCGCAATTGCTGCTGCAATAGGATTATTTTTAATTTTTCAAATACATGAAAAAAACCATCTAAAATCAATTGTTCTTGTGTTTCTTGCAGGTTTTTTTCATACAGCGGCGTTGTCATATTTTTTTGCGTATATTTTTTCTTTTATTAAAATTTCGCCAAAAAAGATATTTTTTCTTTTAGGGGTTTCTATAATTGTTGGTTACATTGGTGTTAGCGAGCTTCTATTATCAAATCTTCCGGATTTGGGTTACATAACTGTTAAGCTAGAAGGATATTCTGAATCTGTTTATGCAAACACAGTGAAGCTTTTTGATTTGACAAATATTAAAGGAATTGTTTTTCTCTCGCTATTTGCCTTTTTTTGGAATGGCTTGAAATATAAAGTGCCTTATTTTGAAACTGCTATGTCTTTTTATACTCTTGCAGTTTGCTGGCGTATAGCGTTTAGTGATTTTGGTATATTTGCGGCAAGGATCGCCACTTTCTTTGGAATAGTTGAAGTAGTGCTCGTACCATGTCTTGCTTTTTTACTAAAGCAAAAGTTGGCAGCATTTTTTATTATTTTTCTATACGCATTTTTAACTCTTTGGTTAAACCTTTTTGTTAAAGAAGGACGCTACCCTTACGAACTAGCATTTGGAGCTTGAGACATCCGGCTTTAAAGATTGCTTAGACGAAGCGCCTAGGCAATCGCCCTTGACCCTCTTCAGGATATTGAAGATCTGTCGGTCATTAGCGACACACCCAACACAAATTCATACGACTGACATCTAGAGGCCACGGAACCGGTCCACTAGAATACCCACCTCAGAAAATAACAAGCGTGTAACAAAAACAGCACTGCTCATACCCGTCCCATCGGTGCGGCGAGTCTGCTGTGGAAGCAATGGTAGTAGGTAAATGCTACCATTTTGTTCTTTGCGTGCACGCAAGCTTCATGCGGTTTTATGAATTGGTGAAGATCGAGCATAGGGCCAGGGAAGATGCCCAGAATAATCCTCGGGCGGTAGCGTGCCAGAAGCACACTGAGCCTCAATTCTTTGCAATGGATATTCAATGAACCAGCAAAATACGCCGACGACTCGGTACCAGGATGACGAAATTTCACTGGTCGACTTAGCC
>NZ_JBNCAN010000056.1:0-2016 GCF_049808615.1 Halomonas sp. GXIMD04776
CCTGGTAACGGCCGACCTCGTAGCCGCGGCGTCGCAGCTCTCCGGCCATGCGGCGGCTGCCGTAGCTACCGCGCTTCCGGCGATGGATCTCTCTGACCTCGCGGAGCAGGGCCTGTCGATGGTCATCGGGGCCACGCCGTCGCCAGGCATAGAAACCGCTCCGGCTGACCCGCATGACTCGACACAATACGGCCACGGGATAGGTGGCCTTCTCCGACTCGATGAACTGGTATCTCAGCTCGACTCTTTGGCGAAGAAGGCCGCCGCCTTTTTTAGAATATCCTTTTCAATCTGAAGCTTACGAACTTCTTCGCGAAGCTTTTGGATCTCGGCGTCGCGATCGTCTTCCTGCCGCTCCGGGGGGCTGGAGACCTGCTGGCGGTGCTTGCGGCACCAACGGTCCAGCACGCTGCGCTCTACTCCCAGACGCCGGGCGGCCTCGGATACGGAATACCCCTGATCGGTCACCAGACTCACCGCATCCGCCTTGAATTCATCGGAAAACCGACGTCGAGTCTTCTTGTTCATGAACACCTCCAGTGCCTCCATTATGAGGCTTATCGGGGTGTCCGCTCCAATTGGACCACTTCAACCGTTCAGCCTGGCCAGATCATCGCCTCAGCAGTCATTACATGACCATTTTAGGTGGCCTGTTTTTCCTAGTAGCCAGTTTTCCGGCTGCTAGGCCAAATTCGAGACGCACTGGCCCCGTCAGCATCCCCCTCGCACCTTCCCGCCAGCACCAGGTTGCCGAGGGCGAACAGGGTGAACAGCTGCGCCTGGTTCTTGGCCAGCCCTTTGTAGCGGACCTTCCGGTAGCCGAAGAGGTTCTTGATGACATGGAACGGGTGCTCCACCTTGGCGCGGATGCTGGCTTTGGCCTTCTCGAAGGCCAGCAGTAGCGTCTTCATAGGGCTGTCTTCCATCTTCTTGATGGTGCCCCGTTTGGCGGCGACACAGCACCTCGAGTCCGGGGCATCCTTTTCCTCGTCCAGGTACTTCCACATGCCGGTGTAACCCGCATCGCCGTATACTCGCTTGTCATCATCGCGGACCAGGACGCCGGCCATGGTGACATCGGCGATATTGGCCGAGGTCGCGGCAACGCTGTGGGTCAGGCCGGTGACCGCATCGACGCCGATATGCGCCTTCATACCGAAGAACCACTGGTTGCCTTTCCTGGTCTGCTTCATCGCCGGATCGCGTTGCCTGGCCTTGTTCTTGGTGGAGGGCGCGGCTGCCACGATGGTGGCGTCGACGATCGTATCCTCGCGCATGAACAGGCCCTGATCGGTCAGACTGGCGTTGAACTCCTCGAAGATCCGCTGGGTCAGCGCATGCTGCTCCAGCAGATGGCGGAAACGCAGCAGCGTGGTGGTGTCCGGCACGCTTTCGATGGCCAGGTCGATACCGATAAAGTCGCGCATGGCCTGGCTGTCGTAGATGGCATCTTCCAGCGCCTCGTCGGCAAGCGCATACCACTGTTGAAGGAAGTAGATCCGCAGCATGCGCTCCAGGCCAATCGGCGGTCGGCCCCGCTTACCTGCCGCGTTGGGGAAGTAGGATGGCGACAGCGCCTCGATCAGCCGTTGCCACGGCACCAGGGCATCCATTTGCGCCAGGAACTGCTCGCGGCAGGTAACCTTCTTCTTGTTCTGGTGCTCAGCCTGGGCGAACGGGATCTGCTTCATCGGATGGCTCTGTCAGACGGTGATAGGAAAGTCCAGATCTACCCCGTCGTTGGCTGCCCGAGCAGCAGCGGCGGGGTTTATGCAGCGTTTCCCTAGCCTTCTTCGAAAGAGCGCCGTATGACCACGATACCCCTAGCAATGCACTATATGGATAAAATGGAAGGAGGTTGACGGTGATATTTTTACAGTAAGGCTAGGCTCCGAACGAGCTATGGTGATTTCTGGTGTATGAGAGAAGGTAGGAAGGGTGGCGTATCCTGTTGATTGATCACGACCAAGATCTCAATCAACACGAGTGGATACGCCATGACCGATTCTACCCTCC
>NZ_JBNCAN010000057.1:0-1901 GCF_049808615.1 Halomonas sp. GXIMD04776
CCCGAGTTCGACAGTTAGAAGCGTAATCTATTGATTAGCCTGGAAACGCCTTTTCAAAATTGGCACTACAAGCGTGATGCAGCAGGTGCCGGCAGGCCAATGGCTTCGAAAAGATCGCGTTGTTCAGGCTTCAACTTGGTCAGGCCGCTCGCCGTCTCACGACGGTGAAGCAGGACCTGGTGGAATTGAATCTTGCGGGCAATTTCCAGCGCCCGCGTCGGCGACAGTGGATGATCGCTGGCCTTGAGTCGCAACCTCAGCACTCGGTAAAGCACCAGGGCGAGGAAGCAAATCAAGGCATGGACACGGATACGATCCGGCAGCCGGTGGTAGACGGGCGCGATCTCGATATCGCTCTTCAGCACCCGGAAGCCGCGCTCAATGTCAGCCAGCGAGCGGTAGCGCTCCACGATCTGCGGCGGGTCGTGATCGGCCATGTTGGTGACCAACAGCAGCTTGCCATCCATCATGCGGGCACGATCAAGGGCCCGCTGATCGAGCACATAGTTGAACGTCTCCGCGGTCAGGTCGACCTTAAGAATGTGGCCAAGGTGAGCATCAGTGACGGCCTTGTAGAATCTGGCCGTCACGCCAGCATCGGAGAGCTTTCTGCCACGATAGCGGCGTCCGGCATCCTGGTTGTCCAGTTTCCCAAACCACTGGCGCGCATCCGCCTGTAGCGTCTCGATCTTCTGGTCTCGTGCGGCCGTCTGCACCTTGGCGACTTCCGGCCGGTGCGCCACGATCAGTCGATGCCCCTGCCATGCCATCTCGCCGTAGGCTTCGCTATCGGCGTCCTGGCAGTGCGTCTCATGGAAGGCCTTCAGCAGGTCGTCGAACTCGCCGTAACGGCGGCCTGGCACCGCCAAGATGAATTCCAGGGGGCGACCCTCGATGCGCACAGCGGACAGGGCTTCCAGGTTGTCCAGAGACAACAAACCACGGTCGGCCACCAGCACCACACGCCGTACCTTAAAGCGCCGGGTCACGATCTCGATGGTCGGCAGCAACGTACGGGTTTCCGCGACGTTGCCATCGAAGACTTCGTGGTGAATAGGCAGCCCTTCCGCCGTCTGCACGACGCCCAACATGAACTGTCGGCCGATGCCGCCTTCCTTCGAAGGCCCGTAATGGCGCACATCACCCTCGATCGAGGTCTGGCCTTCTGCTCGGATCGTGGTGAGGTCGTAAAAGACGATCGATAGCTCTTGATCGATCAGCGGTTTGAGCTGCTGAGCCAGTACGTCATTGAGCGCTTCGCTGCAGTCCGACAGGGTGTCCATGGTGCGCAGCAGATGCTGATGACGGATCGAGGCCGTATCGACATCGGGCACCAGAACCTCCTCCAGCCAGCGCAGCACGCCGAGCTTGGATTCGGGATCGCAGAGGCGGTTGAACACCATAACCCGCAGCAGTCGCTCGGCATCGAACTGCCGCTTGCTGCGCAGCACACGGCGGAAGGCGTCATCCAAGCCGAGCTCTTTCCAGAGTGAGGTCAGCAGCCAAGTGTCGCCAACGGAGCGCGCCGGCGCGAAGTCGGTCTCGCCGGTGCCTTCTTCGAGCGTCGGCTGGCCGGAAACGCGCAACAGACCATTGATCAGCGCGCTGGATTCCCCGCCCGTGACGGCTTCCAGGCGTCCTAGCGTGGCGATCACGCGTTGCCGCGGCTTGCCGGCATCGTCGCGGTAAGACTCGACGAGCTTCACGTAGCGACGCGGGCCGGATTTGGTGACTTTGACGAACATGTCACCACCATAGACCGTCGGCTTCATTTCTGGCAAGGCGTCACGAGAAAAACGTGTCACTACAAGGAATTCGGCAGAAATTAACTAAGTAGTTGAATTCTCAAACCACAGGTGCCGATTTCAGGCCAAAATCGGGCTGGAAGTGTCGAACTCGGG
>NZ_JBNCAN010000058.1:0-1723 GCF_049808615.1 Halomonas sp. GXIMD04776
AGCGTCGCCATGGTTGGTCCTCCCCGGTATGCGTTCAGCGGGTGAGACGGAATCGGCGGTCAGAAAATGCTCGCTGGCGGTGATAGGGGAAGTGTCGACGCCGGCATCACGGATTCAGGCATCAGTGATGAACAGTCCCGGGTCGTCGGTTTGCTGGAAAACTTCAAGGTCCCTAAGCCTGGTGCTAAGGTACAATTACCTATCCGGCGGCCCTCGCAGTCTTCCCCGTTCGTCTTGCAGCAGCCCTCCATGGCAGAACAAACCTTGTACGTTGGTGAAGTCCCCCAAGCGCAAGCTCGCGGCATCGACCCTATAGGTTATACGCCCTTGCCTGGCGGAGAGGGCCCGATGCCAGGTAGGCCGTTTCCCGACCCTTTTCCACCACCATGGGGCGGAAGGCCCGGCCAGCCTGATTATGGGCGTATCCCTGGCACGGGCGACCTCGCGCAGAATACTACGCATTGTAGCGTATCCACCTCCACACAAACTCTGATAGGAACCTCTTGTAAACAAACGACGGGAACGTTATTTCCAACCTGTGATACTTGGGGCAATGATTATGTGACGGATACACAAAACGACGAGGAAGTAGATGACTGTGGTGAGAGTCACCTGTTCGGTAAGGGACTAAATTTTCAATGGTAGCGCGGCCGCCTCGTGTATTGATTTTATCATTTCCCGAGGATGCTCATGCCGCGGTTATTGGTCAAAGACTCACGAGTCGATTCAATGCCCAAGTTACTTATTGGAATACTTCGGGTATTCCTGCATCACAGCAATTATCTCTTTATCCTCACCTTGGCACTCAACTCTTGACGTTATTGGGGGAGCCGCCAATAGAGTTGGCAGACTTTACGGCTTGCTGGTGGCGGCGTCCCATGGTTGCATCAATCCCTGAAGAAATTAGTGGGGAAAAAGAGAGGCACTATTGTCGCTTAGAAAGCGACCGATTGATCAGAGGCGCATTACTAAGCGCAGAAATTCCATTGCTTAATGATCCGATTAATCAAAGTGCCGCAGACCATAAACCATATCAGTTGATTACGGCCCGCAAAATTGGGCTGGATACACCGGCTACACTGATGACGAATGATCCCCAAGCGGTCAAGGACTTCATCGGTAAATATCCTTCTTGCATTTTTAAAGCCTTTCATTCTCCTTCATGGCGTGTCGTGGAAACTCGAAAATTTCATGACACAATGCTCGAGGATTTAGAATCTTTACGCTTTGCACCAGCTATTTTCCAAGAATATATTCCCTTATACCGGGATATTCGCGTAATGGCGATGCCACATAAGCTGTTTGCATTCGCTGTGGAAAAGCGCTCCGATGAAGCCTTTGTCGATTGGAGGCTGGATGGTGATATCGAATGGCAACCTGTCGAATTGCCTACTATAGTTCGTAGAAAATTAACGTCATTACTTAGCCGGCTTGGACTGGCCTATGGCAGTATCGATTTACGAGAGACACCTGATAATAGATGGGTGTTTCTCGAGATAAACCCTGCAGGCCAATTCCTTTTTCTGGAAGAAGATGGTGGATGCAACATTGCTGACGAATTCTGTCAATTGCTTATACATCCGCCCAATGGTAATCCCCCCATTTCTAGCCCGGATATTGCATCGGGCATGAAAAAAGCGGCTGAAAATCGGTTATAATTCAAGCTCCTACACCAGAATCAACCGCATCAGCCGCCATGACAAAATGTACCATGCCCACCGCC
>NZ_JBNCAN010000059.1:0-1577 GCF_049808615.1 Halomonas sp. GXIMD04776
TAGCCCGGATATTGCACCGGGCTGGTCAGCAGCGCCCAGATTCCGAGGGCGCGGGCCGTTGCCGCGCCCAAGCCTCTAATTTGATGGTTTTTTGATCAGTTCTTTGGTTTCAGAACGCACTTCCCCCTACCCCCATGTGTTTTCTGTGCCGGGGACAGCACGCCTCGGGGCTATCCAGGCACCAGTTTGCTGGCCAGCGTCAGAAAGAGGGCCTGCTCCGGGTACCGGCTACTCAGCATCAACCGGATAGTGCGGGTATTGCGCGTGATGACGGCACCGATCTTCAGCAGCTTCAGGCGGATGGTGTTGACCTGCGCCTGGGCGAAGGCGGTGCGCTTGAGGTAGACCCGGCGCAGTCGCTCCAGCAGCAGGTAGGCCAGCCCCGAGAGCAGCAGCCGGTATTGGTTGGGCCACCATTCGTGGCAGCTGGTGCGGTCGGCGAACAGGAACTGCTGCTCCTTGAGGCGGTTCTCCATCTCGCCCCGGGCGCAGTAGCGGTGGTCATAGAGCCACTCGGCGCTGCAACCGCGCAGGTTGGTGACCACATAGCGGGTGTTGAAGCCACGCGCACTGGTCTCGGATTTGACGATCACCTTTCGTCGGCGCTTCTTCCAGCTATTGGCCGCGTACTCGATGAAGCCGAAGACGCGCTGCTTCTCCCAGGTCGCTTCGAAGCGGATCGCCGACTCATAGTCGATATCCAGGGCCAGCTTGGCCAGACGCTTGTTGCCGGCGAGACCGATGATGTACTCGACGCCGTGGCGGTCGCACCAGTTGAGGATCATCGGGCGGCAGAAGCCGCTGTCACCGCGGAACACGATCTTCACCTCAGGCCATGCCTGGCGCAGGCGCCGGACCAGCAAGGCGAGGATGGCGCCGGCGTGGTGAGCGGCATCTCGGTAGGCCGGGCGAAGATAGCTGACCAGCAGCTGATCGCCACAGAACACGAACAGGGGCAGGAAGATGTAGTGGTCGTAGTAGCCGTTGAAGTGCCGCCCCAGCTGCTGGCCGTGTACCCGATCATCAGTCGCATCGAAGTCGAGATAGAGCGGCTTCTTCGGCGGCTTGCGGAACGAACGGATGAACTGCTCGATGATCTCCTCGTGGATCGCGACCGCCCAGTCCCGGTTGGCCTGCTGCTCGAAGCGACACAGGGTCGACTGGCTGGCCAGCACCCCGTCGGTATCGACGGCAGTCTGCAGGGCGATGTCGTGACGCAACGCATGGTGGTCGTTGAGATCCTCGTAGCCCAGCGCCAAGCCGAACACGCGTTGTCGAACCAGGGTTTCCGTGCGGTGCTGGCAGCGCTGAGGATCTCGCGCATCGCTCAGCCGGCGAGCCACGGCGCGGGTCAGGCCGATCTCACGATCCAGTTGGCGGAGAAGCAGGATGCCGCCGTCGGAGGTGACATCGCCGCCATCGAAGCTGGCGGCGATCTGACGGCCTTTGCAGCGTGGAAAGGAGGCGGTGGGCATGGTACATTTTGTCATGGCGGCTGATGCGGTTGATTCTGGTGTAGGAGCTTGAATTATAACCGATTTTCAGCCGCTTTTTTCATGCCCGATGCAATATCCGGG
>NZ_JBNCAN010000060.1:0-1573 GCF_049808615.1 Halomonas sp. GXIMD04776
CCCGGATATTGCACCAGACATGCAAAAAGCGGCTGAAAATCGGTTATAATTCAAGCTCCTATACAAGAACCAACCGACTCAGCCGCCATGACAAAATGTACCACGCCGACCGCCGCCTTTCCACGCTGCAAAGGCCGTCAGATCCTCGCCAGCTTCGATGGCGGTGACGTCACCTCCGACGGCGGCATCCTGCTGCTGCGGCAGATGGATCGTGAGGTGGGCCTGACTCGCGCCGTCGCCCGCCGGATCAGCGATGATCGTGACCCGCAGCGCTGCCTGCATCGCACCGAAACTCTGGTCCGGCAACGCGTGTTCGGCCTGGCGATGGGCTATGAAGATCTCAACGACCACCATGCCCTGCGTCATGACATCGCCCTACAGACCGCCGTCAATACGGATGGCGTGCTGGCCAGTCAGTCGACCCTGTGTCGCTTCGAACAGCAGGCCGGCCGGGATTGGGCGGTCGCCATCCACGAGGAGATGATCGAGCAGTTCATCCGTTCGTTCCGGCAGCCGCCCAAGAAGCCGCTCTACCTCGACTTCGATGCCACCGATGACCGGGTGCACGGCCAGCAGCTCGGGCGGCACTTCAACGGCTACTACGACCATTACATCTTCCTGCCGCTGTTCGTGTTCTGTGGTGATCAGCTGCTGGTCAGCTACCTGCGCCCGGCCTCGCTGGATGCCGCTCACCACGCCGGTGCCATCCTCGCTCTGCTGGTCCGGCGGCTGCGCCAGGCATGGTCCGATGTAAAGATCGTCTTCCGTGGCGACAGCGGCTTCTGCCGCCCGCTGATCCTCAATTGGTGCGACCGCCACGGCGTCGATTACATCATCGGCATCGCCGGCAACCAGCGCCTGGCCAAGCTGGCTCTAGACATCGACTACGCGTCGGCCATCCGCTTCGAGAAGACCTGGGAGAAGCAGCGTGTCTTCGGCTTCATCAAGTACGCCGCCGGCAGTTGGAACAAACGCCGACGACAGGTGATCGTCAAGTCCGAGACCACGCGGCGCGGCTTCAACACCCGCTATGTGGTCACCAACCTGCGGGGTTGCAGCGCCGAATGGCTCTACGATAATCGCTACTGCGCCCGGGGCGAGATGGAGAACCGCATCAAGGAGCAGCAGTTCCTGTTCTCCGACCGCACCAGTTGTCACGAGTGGTGGCCCAACCAGTACCGGCTGCTGCTCTCGGGGCTGGCCTACCTGCTGCTGGAACGGATGCGTCGGGTTTACCTCAAACGCACCGCCTTCGCCCAAGCCCAGGTCAACACCATCCGCCTGAAGCTGCTGAAGATCGGCGCCGTCATTACCCGCAACACGCGCACTATCCGGTTGATGCTGAGCAGCCAGTATCCCGAGCAAGACCTTTTCCTGACGCTGGCCAGCAAGTTGGTGCCGGGATAGCGTCGCAGCGTGCTGTCCCCGGCACAGAAAAGACATGGGGGTTGGGGGAAGTGCGCCCTGAAGCCAGGAAATTGATCAAGAAATAGCCAATCTCAACCCCGATCGCCATCATCCCCACCGAGCCTGGAATCTGGGAGCGTCTGGCCGGCCCGGTGCAATATCCGGG
>NZ_JBNCAN010000061.1:0-1262 GCF_049808615.1 Halomonas sp. GXIMD04776
CTGACCCGTGCTGGGATTGGCATAGTGCCTTGGCGTTGACCTGTCGGCCGAGTCTTCGTGCTCATCTGGCGCGGCCAGGCCTGCCGTCTGTGACCTAATAGGAGCTTTGTCCTGCACCGTGAGTGTCCTGTCCTTCGGCATGTTTGGTAGCAAATGTTGGCTGAGCATGCGGAGGATGTGGCAATGGTGAAGGTAAAAGAGCTAGTCGAGGTGGTATTGGGGGTCGACACGCACCTGGACGTGCATGTCGGTGTCGTCATCGACCCAGTGGGACGTGTGCTCGGCACCCGCTCAATCGAAACCTGTACCGACGGCTACCAAGCTCTCCTTGAATGGGCACACTCATTCGGTTTCCTTCTGCGTGCCGGAATCGAGGGCACCGGAACATATGGTGCGGGGCTTGCCCGTCATCTTCAGGAAGCGGGCATCGAGGTGCTCGAAGTCAATCGGCCAGATCGCGCTCGCCGGCGCCGTCGAGGTAAGAACGATCCCACTGATGCTGAGAACGCCGCCCGTGCCGTGCTCTCTGGCGAGGCCAGCGCACGCCCGAAGGCACAGTCCGGCGTCGTCGAGGCGATGCGCGCCGTTAATGTCGCCCGCCGCAGCGCAGTGAAGGCGAGAACGCAGACGCTTAATCAACTGCGCGGCCTGCTAGTGAGCGCCCCGCAGACACTGCGGGAACAGTTGCTTAAACCAAAAGCGGCGGCGTGTGTAGCCGCTTGCCTGGCGTTGGAGACAGGGGATGATTCGATGCTGCTCCAGACCCTGAAATCGACTCTGCGGCTACTTGCCCGACGTTGGCAAGCGCTGACCGAAGAGCTTCATGAGCTAGATGCTGCGCTGGACCGGCTCGCGCAGCAAGCCGCTCCAAGCTTGGTCACCCGTTTTGGTGTCGGCGCACAGACAGCGGCGACACTACTGGTGACCGCAGGTGACAATCCCGGGCGTCTTCGCAATGATGCAGCCCTCGCCGCCCTCTGTGGGGTAAGTCCGCTTGAGGCCTCTTCGGGCAAGGTTATTCGCCATCGGCTCAACCGGGGCGGCGATCGACAAGCGAATAATGCGCTTTGGACAATTGCCATGGTGCGTATGCGCAGCGAACCACGCACGCGCGCCTACGTCGAGCGGCGCACACAGGAGGGACGCTCAACGAAAGAGATCCACCGTTGTCTCAAGCGCTACATCGTGCGTGAACTCTACCCACTGATCATCAAGGATTTGCAGGCCGCCAGCACTTCGCCTTGACATAGGAGCGTCAATGC
>NZ_JBNCAN010000062.1:0-1138 GCF_049808615.1 Halomonas sp. GXIMD04776
TTACCAGAAGGTCGATGGCTACACCCCGATCGCCGCCTATCTGGGCAACGAAGGGTGGTGCCTGGGTCTGGAACTGCGTCCTGGCAAGCAGCACACCATGAAGGAGAGCAACGCCTTCCTGGAGCGGGTACTGCCTCGCGCCCAAGGCCTGACCGAGCAACCGATCCTGTTACGCGAGGACAGCGGCTTCGACAGCCAGGCGCACCTGGCGCTTCTCGAACAGCAGCGCCAGGTCTTTGCCGACGAGGGGCGCCGGCTCGACTATGTCGTCAAATGGAACCCGCGCGGCTCGGCCACGGCCGATCAGGATACCTGGTTGGCTGTGGCGGCGGACTACTGGGAAGAGCTGCGTCCTGGCAAGCGCCAGGCGCTGTGGACGCAGACCGTCTCGATCCACGACGACAACAAGACCGAATACGTCGTCCAACGCGTGATGCGCCTGGTCGAGCGCACCGCCGATCGCGATGGCCAGTTGCTGCTCGAACCGGACTATGAGTTGGAAGGCTGGTGGACCAGCCTGGACGAGGCGCCGGAGGCGGTGATCAAACGCTACCAGGCGCATGCCACCCACGAGCAATTCCACAGTGAGATCAAGACCGATCTCGACCTGGAGCGGCTGCCGTCGGGCAAGTTCGCCACCAACGATCTGATCCTGCACCTCGCCCAGCTGGCCTACAACATCCTGCGGCTGATGGGGCAGCTGGGCATGACCGGCGAGCTGAGCCCGGTGCGCCATCCCGCCAAGCGGCGCCGGATCCGCACCGTGCTACAAGAGCTGGTGCATCGTGCGGCGCTCGTGATTCACAAGGCGCGGCAGATCATCCTCGACTTCGGGCAGGACATCGGACGCATGACGGTGTTGAACACCTTGCGAAGCCGCCTGCGCTATCCCCGAGGCACGCCATGCTGATCGTCTGTCGGACAAAGGCACCACGCAGAGAGCTGACGGTCACCGGCAGCCAGTATCACCGTGTCCGGCGGGTAGAAATGCCTGTCAAAATGGGCTGCTCTCGTCGGTCAGCGTCGCCATGGTTGGTCCTCCCCGGTATGCGTTCAGCGGGTGAGACGGAATCGGCGGTCAGAAAATGCTCGCTGGCGGTGATAGGGGAAGTGTCGACGCCGGCATCACGGATTCAGG
>NZ_JBNCAN010000063.1:0-1101 GCF_049808615.1 Halomonas sp. GXIMD04776
TTTTTGGGCGCTCTGAAGCAACTTGAATACCATCGACAGGGTCGTCGCCCGAGAGCCGCAGTTCCGGCTCCGCTTGCTGCGCAGACGGACCGTGGCGAAGGATGACTCGATCGGGTTAGTGGTGCGGATATGCACCCAATGCTCTGCCGGGTAGTCGTAGAACGCCAGCAGCGACTCCCGATCCTTGGCCAGGCACGCCATCGCCTTGGGGTACTTGGCCTCGAAGCGTTTCAGAGTGCGATCGAAGGCCTTGTGTGCCTCGTCGCGGGTCTCGGCCATCCAGATGTCATGCAGGTCTGCCTTGACCTTGGGCTGAACAGACTTCGGCAACTTATTCAGTACGTTAGCCGTCTTGTGAACCCAGCAGCGTTGATGGTCGGTTTCCGGGTAGACCTTGTTCAACGCCGCCCAGAACCCCATGGCGCCGTCGCCGACCGCCAGTTTGGGAGCCGTAGTCAGGCCGCGTTCACGCAGGCCCGTCAACAGGGTCTCCCAACTGGCCGCCGACTCGCGAAAGCCATCCTCGACGGCCACCAGTTCCTTTCGCCCTTGCTCGGTAACGCCAATGACCACCAGCAGGCACAGACGGTCATCCACTCGCACATTGCTGTAGACACCGTCGGCCCACCAGTAGGCGTAACGGCGATCCGACAGGTCCCGCTGACACCAAGCCCTGTGCTCGTCGAGCCAGTGGGCTTTCAATCGCGAAACCGTGTTGGCCGACAAGCCCTTCGCCTGGTCACCCAGCAGGGCCGACAGGGCCTCCTGGTAGTCGCCAGTGGAGATGCCCTTGAGATAAAGCCAGGGGATCAACTCCTCGATGCTGCGGGCCCGCTTCAGATAGGGCGGCAACAGGGTACTGTTGAAGCAGGCCTGGCCGCCACTCCGATCCCGTACCTTGGGGACCTTGACGGTGACCTCACCGATGCCGGTCTGCACAGTGCGCTCCGGCAAATGGCCGTTGCGTACCACCGCCTGTCGACCATCCGCCAGGGTCGTGTCGGCATACTGGGCCAGGAAAGTGGCCAGTTCGGCTTCCACGGCCTTGGCGATCAGGTCTCGTGCCCCTTGGCGCAGCAACTCATGCAACGGGTCGGTGGC
>NZ_JBNCAN010000064.1:0-1098 GCF_049808615.1 Halomonas sp. GXIMD04776
GGCGGTCTCAATGACCAAGCGCAACACGTGACCCATCAGGTACGGTGTTGCCATGAACCACTGCTATCGCCATCTTTCTGCTGAAGACCGGGCCGCCATCATGATGATGCGAGCCACGCATTCGATCCGGGCCATTGCCGCTCACCTGGGTCGTGCGCCGAGCACCGTGTCGCGAGAAATTGCTCGCCATACGGTCGACCCCATCAAGGGCTACGATGCCGGCTTGGCGGGTTATCGGGCTCGTCTGACGCGACATCGGCCACGCCAGCGTCCCAAGCTGCACCCAGACGGGGAGCTCTTCGAGGTGGTGGTCCACCTGCTGCGCAAGTACTGGTCACCGCAACAGATAGCCCGCACACTGAAGCGCATGTCTCCCAACGATTCACGTCGGCAGGTCTCGCATGAGGCCATCTACAACGCGCTCTATGTGATGCCCCGCGGCAGTCTCAAGAAAGAGCTCATCGCCTGCCTGCGGCAGGGCAACGGCAAGCGTCGCTCACGCAGTCGTGGCAAGGATCGACGCCAGCAGATTCCCGATCTGGTCAGCATCCACATGCGGCCGCCTGAGATTGAAGACCGCCTGATGCCGGGCCACTGGGAAGGCGATCTCATCATGGGTGCCAACAATCGCTCCGCCGTCGGTACGCTGGTGGAGCGCACCACACGCTTGGTGATCTTGGCGAAAGTGGATGGCACCACCGCCACGGCGGCGGCCGTTGGCTTCAGCGATAAGCTCAATGAGGTGCCGCGAGCCCTGCGGCTGTCCATGACCTACGACCAGGGCAGAGAGATGGTGAAGCATGCCGAGATCACGCAGAAAACCGGTACGGCGATCTACTTCGCTGACCCACATAGCCCATGGCAGCGGGGCTCCAACGAGAACACCAACGGGCTGTTGCGGCAGTATCTGCCAAAGGGAACGGACCTCTCCGTTTACAGTCAGGAAGAGCTCGACGAGATCGCCGACTCACTGAACACACGGCCTCGCCAGACGCTGGACTGGCGAACCCCACTGGAAGTCTACGCCGAGGTGCTAAAGAAATCCGTCGGCGGACCGAGCACCCTTCAATAGCGTTGCGCTTGGAACTTGAGACCGCC
>NZ_JBNCAN010000065.1:0-1072 GCF_049808615.1 Halomonas sp. GXIMD04776
GCGTGGCTCGCATCATCATGATGGCGGCCCGGTCTTCAGCAGAAAGATGGCGATAGCAGTGGTTCATGGCAACACCGTACCTGATGGGTCACGTGTTGCGCTTGGTCATTGAGACCGCCCAGTATCATGCCGAAAGTAATTAGTTTTTCGGAAACCCCGGTTACTCTCAATCCCATCCATACTACGCCTACGGCTGGCACAAAGAAAACTAGGCTACCGACGAAATCGGGGATACCTAGCGCTTCCCCAAGGATGTCGCCGCTGCCAATTGTATAAGCTGTGAGCGCCCCTAGAGCATTAATCATGACGGCTGCAAACATAAGCCACGAGCCAAGTGTGCCGACATAAGTTTTAGCTAACCCACTCAGCTGCAGTGGAGTACGTGTCCTCATGCTTGTTTCAGCAATGTAGAGCATAGTGATAGCTACAAAAGTTCCAGTCAGAATGACCCAAAATACTAAGGCTGGGAAACCGCCAAGCCTTGAGCCGAATGGCAAAGCGAGAATCCCAGAACCAATGCTAGCTCCAAGTTTAATGGCGACTCCATCCCAAAAACTTAAAGGCTCTGGTTTCAAAGCGCCGCCTTCAGGATAAGCATTTTTCGGTTGATCTATTTTTTCAATGCTGCTCATTTTTTCACCTTGTTTAAATTGTGGTGAGAGAACGAATTATAACCATGGTGAGACGTTAAAAGCACATATTACTTTAATTCCCGCGCTGCTGGAAAACGTGGAAAATTAAATATCCTATATTACAATCACATTCCCATATTCCAGTTACCTCCGAAGTTAAAAATATTTTAGCAAGTAGCCAGGCTATTAACCTGTCTCTTGATAAGGCGCTGATAAGGCAGTTTTTATAGCATATAGATGCATGCGTAAATGCCAAAAAAATCACTCCGCATGTAAAAATTGTTTGCAGCTTGCGGGGTGCGCCTCTCGGCTTGAAAGGAAGAGTTATTGTCAAATCTGGTGGATGACGGTCAGGCCGCATTCCTGTCTGATTGATCGGTTATCTGCTCTCCGTCCTGGAACTTGACGTTGCTGACGACCAGTTCCAGCTTCTGGAAGTG
>NZ_JBNCAN010000066.1:0-840 GCF_049808615.1 Halomonas sp. GXIMD04776
GTGGTTCATGACTGGGGTGAAGTCGTAACAAGGTAGCCGTAGGGGAACCTGCGGCTGGATCACCTCCTTAATCGACGATCACTGTGTCCTGGCAAGTGCTCACATCAATTACCTGATCAAATAGAGCAATGACTGTTTGGGAGCGGATCCTGACGGTGGGAAAGCCGGGTCTGTCGCTCAGTTGGTGAGCGCGCATCCCCTGCCCTTGGGTAAAGAGCGGGGTGAGGTCGGCCGACCGGCGTGTTCTATTCCTGTGAGCAGTTACACACGACCGGGTCTGTAGCTCAGTTGGTTAGAGCGCACCCCTGATAAGGGTGAGGTCGGCAGTTCGAGTCTGCCCAGACCCACCATTCTTCTCGCTCCGTTGATTAGGGTGCACCCCCTGGGGTGAAATAAAGAAGAGGGTGAGGTTGCCGGGGTCCTTCGAGTCTGCCCAGACCCACCAATTTTAGCCAAAGCTGCGTTATTTTGTGACTCGCATAGTAGGTGCCACGTCACAAAAATGTCTTGCTTTGACCAAAATACCCTTTCGCACCGAGGTGTTGCTAAAAGGGGCCTTAGCTCAGCTGGGAGAGCGCCTGCCTTGCACGCAGGAGGTCAGCGGTTCGATCCCGCTAGGCTCCACCATCTCGTGACCTGTTCAATTTCCTGTGGTGTCCCAACAGTCAATCAATATGTCGTGGCCAGTGATAAGCCTACCGTCGGGTGGGTTTATCACTGTTCATCGAACAGTGGCTCTTTAACAACATGAATCAAGCTGACAAAGTGTAAGAGATACGACTCAAGCGTATCCGGCAATGTTGAATCGCGACCAGACCCCTTGGGGTTATATGGTCAAGC
>NZ_JBNCAN010000067.1:0-833 GCF_049808615.1 Halomonas sp. GXIMD04776
CACTGTGCAGCCGTTGGCTGTTATAAAAGCCCTCAATATAGTCTTTTATGTGTTTCCGTAATTGCCGCATCGTCACGAAACTGGTGGCATGCAGCAATTCTCCCTTCAGCGTCTTGAAGAAGGATTCCACCTCGGCATTATCGGTACACTGCCCCGGGCGATTCATGCTGTGGCGTACACCGTTCTGATTCAGGAGCACCTGCGTCTTGTGGGCTCGGTATTCGATGCCACGATCGGTATGGAACAAGAGTCCTGCGTTGGGCTTCCTCATCGCAAACGCCTCTCTCAGCGCGCCCTTGGCCAGCGCCGCATTCAAGCGCTCATCCAATCGCCAACTGACAACCCGTCGCGAGAACAGGTCCAGAACTACCGCCAGGAACACGTACTTCCTACCCAGCTTGATGTAGGTGACGTCGCTGCTCCATTGCTGATTAATCGCAACAGGCTTTTCGACGTCCAAACGATGATTAGGGAGCACTTTCAAGTCGTCCCGACGTTTCGTCATCCGCCGATAGACCCGCATGACACGCGCTCTCATGCCCCATTCCTGCATCAGCCGCGCCACGCGGTTCTCGCCAACCCTCTCACCTTCCCGGCGCAACGCCTGATAGACCCTGGGGCTGCCATAGCGCCCTTTACTGTCATCGTAGACGCGGCGGATCTTTAACAGTAGATCGGCGTTCTCAGAAGCCCTCCGGCTGGGCTTCTTGTTCGACCAGGCGTAGTAGCCGGATCGAGATACCTTAAGGTGACGGCACAGTGCTTTTACGCTGTGTTCCCGTCGGTGTTTCCAGACGAACCGGAACGCTTGCGTCGTTCCTCGGCCTGAAAAC
>NZ_JBNCAN010000068.1:0-725 GCF_049808615.1 Halomonas sp. GXIMD04776
GCGGAGGTGGGCATGGAGCTGATCGAACACATCAACGAGGAAGGGCGGGCCGCGGGCATCAATCCCTTCGAGCATGGCAGCGCCAAGTACACCGACATCATGAAGACCCAGTCCCTCAAGCAGGCGCTGGACAAGTACGGCTTCGATGCCGCCTTCGGCGGGGCGCGCCGGGACGAGGAAGCCTCCCGGGCCAAGGAGCGGGTCTACTCCTTTCGTGACAAGCACCATCGCTGGGACCCCAAGAACCAGCGTCCGGAGCTTTGGAACCTGTACAACGCCCGCATCGACAAGGGCGAATCGATCCGCGTCTTCCCGCTCTCCAACTGGACCGAACTCGACATCTGGCAGTACATCTACCTCGAATCGATCCCCATCGTGCCGCTGTACTACGCCGCGCCGCGTCCGGTGGTCGAGCGCGATGGCATGCAGATCATGGTCGACGACGACCGCCTGCCGCTGGCGGAAGGAGAAGTGCCGGAAGAGAAGTGGGTGCGTTTTCGCACCCTGGGCTGCTACCCGCTGACCGGCGCGGTGGAATCCACCGCCGCCACGCTGCCCGAGATCATCCAGGAGATGCTCCTGACCCGCACCAGTGAACGCAGTGGCCGGGCCATCGATCATGACCAGTCCGGCAGCATGGAACGCAAGAAAAGAGAAGGCTATTTCTAGCCGTCTACGCGACAGATTAAAGGAAAACGCCAATGGCTCACCAATCCAGCCTGATC
>NZ_JBNCAN010000069.1:0-705 GCF_049808615.1 Halomonas sp. GXIMD04776
TACCGGTAGGGTCAAGACTCTGCACCGACGTCTGGCTGATTTTACCCTCGCTAAGATCGGCAAGCGATGCTTCCAGCTCAGCAATGCGCTGCATGGTTCCCGCAACGACTTCTGCCGCACCCATGCTTTCGGATTTCTGAGCGGCTTCTAGTGTACTCTTTGCACTGTCGATCTGACGCTGCATGGCTTCTTTGCGTCGCTCAACCAAAGACTGTTGCCCTTCCTTCAGTCGTACCAATATGCCTTCATGCAACTTGGCCACTGTCTTCTCATCGGACTGGCTGGCCTCTGAACTCAATATGACCAGCAAGGTTTCGTCTGGATTTTGGATTTTTACATCGAAAGGCAATCTTTCGAGCTCTTCGCTCTCCAGCAATTTGCGCGTTTCAGGCCCCAAGTAAAGGTTTTGTGCCTTGGCCACCATGGCCTTGGGGGCTTCGAATGCCTCTCCTGGCATTGCTTCCGCCACGCTGTAAATAGAAGTATAGCTGTAGGCGCGCGGGGTAAGTAATGCATAGGCCAGCGCAACCAGTACTACTAATACGAAGATGATAACAAGGGCCTTCCAACGCCTAACCAGGATCTTGGCTAAGTCGACCAGTGAAATTTCGTCATCCTGGTACCGAGTCGTCGGCGTATTTTGCTGGTTCATTGAATATCCATTGCAAAGAATTGAGGCTCAGTGTGCTTCTGGCACGCTACCGC
>NZ_JBNCAN010000070.1:0-581 GCF_049808615.1 Halomonas sp. GXIMD04776
CCGAGCCCGCATGCTCAATAAAGAGACTAGACTGAGTGTCCCAGCAGTTCCCCTTGCGGCTCATCGAGGCCTGGAACCCGTGCCGATCCAGCGCGGATCGGTAGTCATGTGACGCGTACTGGCTACCGCGGTCGCTGTGATGTATCAGTCCTTTCTCGGGCTGCCGGCGTCCTACGGCCATCTCCAGGGCGTCCAGTACCAACTGCGTGCGCATGTGATCTGCCATCGCCCAGCCCACCAGCTGCCGGTCGTGGAGGTCGAGCACCGCCGCCAGATAGAGCCAGCCCTCAAGCGTCCAGATCGCCGTGATATCGGCCACCCAGGCCTGGTTCGGTGTCGCCACCGAGAACTGGCGGTTCAGCAGGTTGGGCGCCACCGGCAGGCTGTGCTCACTGTCGGTTGTATGACGCCAGCGGCGCCGCTGCTTTGCCTCTACGCCGGCTTCCCGCATCAAACTACGGGCCTGGTAACGGCCGACCTCGTAGCCGCGGCGTCGCAGCTCTCCGGCCATGCGGCGGCTGCCGTAGCTACCGCGCTTCCGGCGATGGATCTCTCTGACCTCGCGGAGCAGGGCCTGTCGA
>NZ_JBNCAN010000071.1:0-550 GCF_049808615.1 Halomonas sp. GXIMD04776
TGGTAAGTCCGCGAGACGCCTTCCTTCTTCGAGTTGCTGTTGTCCATGACGAAGGTGTCGATGTCCAGGCAGACGTGCGTCGTCTCGGCGGTGATCGGTGCCTCGACCAGTGACAGCAGGGTCGTGGACCAGGTGGCGGTGCGCGCCTGCAGGTCGTTGGCGGCAAGTTTCTCCAGCCGCTGTCGCAGCGTCGCCGCGCTCGGCACCTTCTGCAGGGTCAGCAGTTGTTGGAAGGGCTTGTCGCGGCGGAAGTTCTCGATGGCGTCATAGTCGCTCATGCCCAGACACAGCAGGCCCAGGTAGCTCTTGATCACGTCACTGGTGCGCATGCCCAGCGTGGTGGGGAAGCGGCTGTCGATGCTGTCGACGCCAGCGATCTCGAAGCATTGCCCGATGATGGACAGCCCGGCGTGGCTGGTGAGGGTGCGGCGACTGGCGCGGAACTTGACGTTGGGCATGGCACTGTCTGGGTGAATGGCGATATTCGCTATATTGCCATGCAGTTCAGTAGGTTAGAAGCATTCCTGGGGGCCGGTCTCACGGATTCAGG
>NZ_JBNCAN010000072.1:0-545 GCF_049808615.1 Halomonas sp. GXIMD04776
ACTGTGTCCTGGCAAGTGCTCACATCAATTACCTGATCAAATAGAGCAATGACTGTTTGGGAGCGGATCCTGACGGTGGGAAAGCCGGGTCTGTCGCTCAGTTGGTGAGCGCGCATCCCTTGCCCTTGGGTAAAGAGCGGGGTGAGGTCGGCCGACCGGCGTGTTCTATTCCTGGGAGCAGTTACACACGACCGGGTCTGTAGCTCAGTTGGTTAGAGCGCACCCCTGATAAGGGTGAGGTCGGCAGTTCGAGTCTGCCCAGACCCACCATTCTTCTCGCTCCGTTGGTTAGAGTGCACCCCCCTGGGGTGAAATAAAGAAGAGGGTGAGGTTGCCGGGGTCCTTCGAGTCTGCCCAGGCCCACCAATTTTAGCCAAAGCTGCGTTATTTTGTGACTCGCATAGTAGGTGCCACGTCACAAAATGCCTTGCTTTGACCAAAATACCCTTTCGCACCGAGGTGTTGCTAAAAGGGGCCTTAGCTCAGCTGGGAGAGCGCCTGCCTTGCACGCAGGAGGTCAGCGGTTCGATCCCGCTAGGCTCCAC
>NZ_JBNCAN010000073.1:0-509 GCF_049808615.1 Halomonas sp. GXIMD04776
CCATCCGCCAGGGTCGTGTCGGCATACTGGGCCAGGAAAGTGGCCAGTTCGGCTTCCACGGCCTTGGCGATCAGGTCTCGTGCCCCTTGGCGCAGCAACTCATGCAACGGGTCGGTGGCTGTCAACGCCGACTGAAAAGTGACCCTCTTTGGCTCTGAATCGCCGAAGTAATATTGACCCCCTGGATCCGTCGGTTATTCGGCTGCCGTTGCCGGCGGAGTGGTACCAGCTCTTCGCTTGTCCTTGAGACGGTAGCTCTCGCCGGTGATCTGCACGATGTGGGCGTGATGCAAGAGCCTATCCAGCATTGCGGCGGTCAGCGTCTGATCGTCGGCAAAGGTCCCGGCCCACTGCGTGAACGGTAGGTTGCTGGTCAGAATCATACTGCCGCGCTCGTAGCGCTTGGCAACGACGTTGAAGAACAGGTTCGCCTCGTCGCGCCCGAAGGGCAGGTAGCCGATCTCATCGATCACCAACAGGCGCGGCCCCATCACCACACGGTTGAAGTA